>NZ_JACJEM010000089.1:0-11440 GCF_014164085.1 Pseudoalteromonas sp. SG45-5
AAATTGCACTATAACGTCGTTAAAAATTTTTTATTTAGAACAACTAGATACAAAAATTTTTGCCTAGTTCTAGCGTAATTTTCTTAACGTTAAATAGACCCCATATATAAGCAGATTGGTATTAAGCGTTCTGCTCAGCCTAATTTAGCGAGTGCGTATCAGCTAGAAAATTATTTATAAATTAACGAACTAACTTGTTTGCATCTACACTTGTAACATGCTTATTTTTTTGGGTAATAACATGAAGCGATGGTATGTATTTATTAGTATATTATTGGTGAGTATCACGTATATTTCTTTATCTGCTTATGCAAAATCCAGCCAGACATTTAGTGCGGGGGTTATTGCTCAAGAGCAAATTTTTCCAATTAAAGAGTTACAACTTGGTTACTATGCTCGCTGTATTTTAGTTTCCGCACAAAAAGAAGATGCTTTTTATTCGGCTTGTTATTTAAAAAAACAGCCTCAATCCAATTGGCTTGCTGAATCGGCGGGTGCGCGTTGCGAAATAAAGTGCACAACGCATCTCGACAAAAATGGTCACTCACAAACGACATACTTTACAGCTCAATAATACTAATCTTATTTAAAGTATGCTTATTTCAAGCGCTAAATAGCACACTAATTTAAGGCAATTTGTATAAGTCGCTCCAATGTTTTTTTATTGGTTTAGAGCTTTCGTTTATTTGCCGATTAGTTAAAGTGCTACATGCGCTCTGTGATTGTTGTATGTGTGGGCCTGAGAGTAATAAAAAATACTTTTTACCATTAGGGCGTGTTGAACTTTGTGGATTGAAATTTGTTCAATCTAGGGGCGATTTAATCGCGGCGCGAGGTTTGTAACCTAGTGGGCTAAGTAAAAACCGAGTAACAAAGAGTTAATCGTCCCTAGAATGAACCCAAAGGGCAGCGCATGTTTGGCATTTATGCTGCGTTATCGCCTATTTATGGGGAATACCACACTACATAGGCTCTGCCTTGCCTAAAAACCAAACAGTCTGCTGCAAAATCAATCACGAAAGGTCAACACGCCCTAATATTTCTGTTGATAGTGAACAATGGAAAATCAGCTTTTATCAATTGAGGTTTTATTGCTTTTTTAGAGGTGTACGCGGCGTATTGGCAAAAATAAAGCCCTTGCGTGTCCTTTTTTGCTCTCCCCATGCGCCTATCAGTTGCCAATCAGTGGATGCATATCGTCTAGCATCGACCATAAAACTGCCATGTAATGCAGGCGTTGAGTAGACATGGTTAATTGTTTTTTGCGCGTCTTGGGTGTTTGCATAAGGGCCTGTCACCAAATAGTAACTGTCTCGGCTTTGATGTTTATATAATTTTAAAGGATGCGCTTGCCAGTCAATCTCTTTTGCTACTATTGCTGCCGATTCAAACTTTTTAAATACACCAAGCTGAACAAAGTAAGATTTTTCTGATGGCTTATCAGCTAACTCTATTGAGTTTATTGTATTGTTTTTAGGTTGTAGAACGATATCTTTTAAAATAATAGTATCACCCGTTTTCGAGGTAATAACGCGCTCGGGTAAGTTTTTAGCAACGAGATTTTTTATATTTAATGTATTTGCTTCAACTTCAATTTTGTAACTTCCTTGGCTTACATCAGAAAAATAATAATATCCGTCGTATTCGGTAGTTGTTGTGTATTCTTTGTCGCCATTGATCTGCTTTAAAAAAACGGTTACGCCTGAAACAGGTTTGCTTTTATCATTATTTGCAAAATAAACAGTCCCTTCTACTTCATTAAAAATAACCATTGGTACATCAACTTTAGTCTGACCCCCTCGGTGAGCGTAGGTTTTTATTTTTCCAAGTACAGGCTGCAAATATGGATTTGGTAAAGTGCGTAAATCGACCTCTAAAACTTGCCCGCCGTGACTGCTTGGCAGTAGTGCTTTGCCTGTATTGTTTGTGAATTTATTTCGCCACAAATAATTACCGGTAAAGCGTACGTCTTCTAATGCCTCATCACCTTGATCAAATATTCGATTTTCGTTCCAGTCAATAAAAGCAGATGCTTCAAGCTGCCCGCCGCTAAGAGCTCGTGGGGTGTCAAATATCATATCTAACTCAAGATGATCAAAGCTAAATGTGCCGTTTAAACCTAATGACACGCGCCAGTCTCCACGACTATCGTATTGACCTGAAACTTGAACATTAAAAATGTCATAGCGGTAAGTATATTGATGGCTTAATTGCGTGGTCGCTGATGAGTTAGGGTTATACGACAACTGGGTTTGATTGAAGGAATCTTGTGTTTGCGGCCAACGTAAATTACTACGCAGACTAATTAGATCTCCCCCATTTATAGGCAGCCAATCAAGTGTATTTATCCATTTCCAAGAAGCAATATCGATAGATGAATAAAGCTGATTGGTTAGCTTATCTTCTTGGTCATCATAAAAAAGGCGTCCAGCCCATGTGCCACCAATGTGATTTTTATTGATACCAAATGAAAATGTATTTTTGTTTGATTTACTTTCACGGGTTTCGTTAAGCCATTTCATATTCCAATTTAAAGAGTCAAACGAATCAGAACGGCCATTTAAACTAACCGACAATCTATTTTTAAGTGCATTACTTTGTGGCAAAAACAATGCACTCGAAAAATCATCTAAGGCGGTATATTCTAAATTGACGTTGACGTCGTTATAAAAATCGCTAGAGAATAACCCCCTGAAGCCCGCATAATAAGCATTGCCAGCATTAAGCTGTTTGGTAGATAAGAGTCGATAGCTGCCATGCTCGGTAAGTATATTTAACCCAGATGATATATAGCGAGTGTGCTCATCAGTACCTAGTTGAGTGATTTGCGCATCATAGGTTAAATTTTCACTGATCCCATATGAAACACTGGCTTTAAACGTGTCACTAAATTTATTTTGAGTGCTTTGCTTGTTATTAAATACGCTTTTATCTGTTTCAAGTAACTCAACTTGGTAGCTTATTTTTCCTGGTGCTAGAGCATCTTGCCCTATTGTATATTTTTGAGTGCGTGTGATTTGCTCACCTTGTGGGCCAAAGAGCTTTATTTCAAAAATATTATTGCCGTAAAATGTTTCTATATCGATAAACTTAACTAAGTTATCGTCATTTGCTTGTGTGGTCGCTAAAAATTGCCCATTGCGGTATAGCTCAGCTTGCCAGCCGGGTAAAGCGGGTTCTTCAATGGTGATTGATGAAAAATTTTGTGCTGAGCGTGGATCGGCATTTGAGATATAAATGCCCCGACCTTGGCTTGAAGCTGTTGTGAGTTGATCTGATTGAGATTGAATATCACCTAATTGGTAATGAATGCGTGCTAATGAATGATCTTCATCGGTTAAGCTAAAGTCTTTGCTAATTTTAAAAAACGTATTATCGCTGTTTTCATTTTTATTAAACCGAACCTCTGCTCGATGGTGAAATAAATCAAAATAGCTGTTGAGCCTAATTAAACCCTTATAACGTGCTTGCTTAGATGTGGCACTTGATGAAACCGTGTACTCAGAAATTGGGTATGTTAGTAAACGGTATTGATCTTCAATAAAGTGATCATATTGCGGGGCTATAGCCTGCTTATGTGTGACTGTTGTGCTTTTTTTATCATTTGTGGTGCTTAATAAATCACTCATAAAGGTGACTTGCATGAGCGAATAATCAAATATTGAGTCGGTTTGTAAAAGCGTATTAATAACGGATAAGTCTACGTAGTAGTCGTAATCATCTTTAGCCCAAAAAGATGCTGTTGGTGTTACGGATTGTTTTGTTAGCAAAGTTGAACTTAGCGTTAGCTCAGTTGCATCAACTGTTGCAGTAAAGCTATCTTCGGTGATGCTAAAATTAATGCCCATCGTTGATTTTAGAACACTGATTGGTAGTAACAGCTTATTTGATGGCGTGTAGTAAGCTTCTAAGTCGGATACAACTGAACGGCCATTTACTTTTACATTTACGATCACGAATGCCTCTTCATCAATAGGCCATTGATGAAGAGGCATTTGCTCATTAGCGAATAATGGTTGAGGCATAACAACACAGAGCAACAAACTAATTAAAGCGCTATAACGCAAGGCGTTTAGCTTAAACACGTCCTATTGAATATTAACGGGTATGGCTAACTCAATATTGCCACCATATTGGGGGTTTTCTGTGTATTTAAGTGTCAGCGGGCCGACAACAGGCTGTTGCAACGATATATAGACTTTACGACGCGATAAAGGCGTATAAACAGCTACGTTTGTTACTTCTCCGACAGGTAAGTTATTGCTATCTGTCAGTTCAAAGTTGCCATATAGCGAACGATTACCTGTTAGTGTTTGCCAAAACATAATGGTCGGTCGACCATTTTGGCTAATTAGCTGTGGGTTTATTAATTGTGAGTCAGCTTCTAACTGACCATGGCGAACAATAACCGGTACGCTGTAAGAAATCTTAGGGCGTATAGTTATGCCTACGGCATTAGGATCGGGAGCTTCTGATGCAACTATTTTAAGTACTGCTCTGTATTCCCCTGCGGGTAATTCTGCTTTTTTCCGCACCGTCATCCTTATCGCTTGCATATCTTTTGGCGCAATAGAACCACGGCGTGGAGAAAATCGTAACATGCCAGCTGCAGATCGCCCTTCTACTTGCTTAGGCGTTGCATCGATTAGTGAGCCTTCTTCGGTCATATCTTTGTGCGTGAGACTAAGTTTAAAATCGAGATTTTTATCAGAAGTGTTTCTGATCATTAATGAATTATTTTTAGTGCGGCCATCAAAATATAAACGATATTCAGATAAAGAAAGGTTTGCACTGCAAATTTGAGGCAATAGGAGGGTTAGGCAAAACGTTGCCCAACGAAAAAATTTAAAACTCATGAGACAACTCAACAACATGATAAAAAAAATGTGGAGCGTTAGGCTCCACACAATTTATATTATTAATAACCGAGGGTTATAACAATATAATAAATAATATTACTGGAAAGATACATCAACCGTGTAATCTACAGCATAAAGGTCGCCCGCTGTAAGATCGGCTGCTACAGTCATATCACCATAAACACCAATTACGATGTCTGATGCGGTTGCATCAGTAGTAAATGCAGAGGCAACGGTATTTGCAGTTGTTACAGATGTAGTACCATCGGTGGCAGTCGTTACTGGAGCAAAAGTAAGGTTTGCACTTGTGCTACCAGATACAGTGATGTTCATTGCTGAATTTGGAGCCAAACCAGAAACAGTTACGCCACCCAATTGAATGTTTGCATCTGAAGCGTCACAATCGCCTGTTACTGCACCAGCGTTGTCCATTGTACAAGTTGAACCCGTTGCTAAACGAATCTTACCAAAATGAACAGCGTTATCTTCTACAAAAGTTGGTTCGCTCCAGCCATTTACACTTGCTTGTAATGTTTCGCTAGATGCTAATAAAGAAGTAGATGTCATTGCTAGTAAAGCAGTTGCTGCAAAAATTTTTTTATTCATAATTTATCCGTTATTTATATAATTATTATACTTACTACTACCTCCTTGTATTCCATATGCGGACTTAATTAGATAAGCGGCTGTAATCCATTAACGCTAACTTAACTTTAATGAATACAATATTCAATTTATTTGTTAACTAATTGTACTTATAAATTAGTTATTAATAGTAAAGTATTAACAAAAGAATGTAAAAATGTTTCGTATCTATTTATTGACTCTGTTTTACAGAGTAATTTAAAGTTAAAAAGGAGCTATTGCTTTAACATTCTCGTGAACACTAAATAATGAGCTGCAAAAAAGTATGCTTTGAATGAGGCACTTTGATTACTCAATATTATGCAGAGCAATGAAAACGCACCTGTACTCAGCTTTTATTTAACAGTTTGAAATGCCCTAAGGTGTAAGTATTGAGATCACTCTTTTACTAATTTCTGGCAACACCTCTTGGGCAAACCACGGATTCTTTTTAAGCCAAATATTGTTGCGCGGACTTGGATGGGGGAGTACTAAATAGCTTGGCCAATACTCACGCCACGATTTTACTAACTGCGTTAATGGCTGTTTTTTAGTATGGGGTAAATGGTATGCCTGAGCATGCCTGCCAAGTATTATTGTTAGTTCAATATTTGGCAGTTGAGCTAATAATTTTTTGCGCCATGCGGATGCGCATTCTTTACGGGGCGGTAAGTCCCCCGACCTTCCTTTCCCTGGGTAGCAAAAACCGATAGGTAAAATTGCAATATTGTTTTCATCATAAAATTCATTATTTGTGAGCCCGAGCCATTCTCGTAGGCGATTTCCGCTTGCGTCGTTAAACGGCAGCCCTGTTTCGTGAACTTTTATTCCTGGGGCTTGGCCTGCAATTAAAATACGTGCATTAGGGTTAAATTGTATTACAGGGCGAGCGCCTAAAGGCAAGTGAGACTCACAGATCACGCATTTACTAGCTTGTTCTAATAATTGGCGGGTATTCATGTTTATTTGGCCTTAAATGCTCAATATTTGTTCTAAATAGCCATTTAGAACAAATGAGTTGGTAAAAAATCGGTTTATTTTAATTTAAACGGGCATTAGTTAGTAAAATCGTGATCTTTAACCGCTACCTAGCTGTGGGCCTTTAAAAATCTATTGTTTATCAGCCCACACAGCAAATTCGTTGCCACTTGGCTCTGTAAAGTGAAAGCGGCAACCACCAGGAAACTCAAAAATGGGTTTTAAAATTTTACCTCCATGTAACTCTACTTTTTGATACGTGGCGTGAATGTCGTTACTATAAAAAACCAATAGTGCAGCGCCATTTTGAGTGAGCGATTTAAGCGGTGCGCTAAAAAATCCACCATCAAGCCCTTGGCCGCTAAACGCCGTATATTCAGGGCCGTAATCGGTAAATTGCCAATTAAATACACGGCTAAAAAAAGATTTAGTGGCTAATAAATCGCATGCAGGAAACTCAACATAATTTAGTTTTTCATTATTGTTCATCGTTATTAAAGCGCTTATAAATTAATGGTAAACCACCTTAAACCTTAGTGGGCTGCTAATCAAATACCCCCTTTATATTTGAGATCAGTATTTTACTAAGTTTGAATCGTGAAAGCTTAAATGCTGCAAATGAGAATAACTATCTTTTGTATTTATAAGCTATATAATAGCGCCTAAATTTTTACTCTCTGTATTTAAGGGACTAACTCATTATGCAGGCACAATCGCTTAGCGCGCAGTTTTCACAAATTTTCAAACGTTCTTCTAGCTTTAACTACCAGTTTTTAGTGCTATCACGCTTTTTTATTGCCATTGTAGGCGGCTATTTTTTTACAGCAGCGAGCACGTCTTTGTTAAGTTTTTTATTACCACTGACTAAATCGGATGCGGTGTTGCTATGTGTATCGTTAAGTATTTTGATTTATGCACTCGTTTTTATTTATGCATTTTATGTAAAATCTTTAAAAACAGTTTGGATCAGTATTTTACTAAGTACGGGTGCGCAAATTAGTTTATTAGTAGCATTAAAGGACTGGCTATGAAAGACAGCTTTTTTCGGTCAATGACTTGGCTGCATACGTGGGTAGGGTTACTGGTATGTTGGTTACTCTATTTAATATTTTTTTCTGGAACACTTAGCTTTTTTAGAGATGAGATAAGCTTATGGAATCAACCAGCTATTCATAATGTGCAAACTCAGGCACAACGTATTGAAGCGCAACAACAGCAAATAATTACAGGGTTTGATTACTTAGCTACTCAAGGGGCTAATTCACAAAGCTGGCGTATTACGCTTCCAGAGTCGCGTATTCCTTATCTAGTATATGGCTATGCAAAACCAAAAGAACCAGGCCAGCGCCGCAGTAAATTTGAAAACACCCAGTTAAACCCTAATACAATGCAAAAGCTTGAGCCATTTGTAGAGACCAAAGGTGGTAACTTTTTTTATCGTCTACATTTTGATTTACATTACATTGATGTAATAACCGCGCGATGGCTTGTGTGCTTTGCAAGCTTATTTATGCTAATTGCGATTATATCGGGTGTAGTTATTCATAAACGTATTTTTAAAGATATGTTTAGTTTTAGACGTAATAAAGGCAGCCGCACATGGCTGGATGCTCATAATTTAAGTTCTGTGCTTGCCCTGCCTTTTCATTTAATGATTACCTACACAGGTATGATTACACTTATATTTATGTTGTTCCCCTACCCTGCGCAAACGACGTATGATAACGGCATGCGCGATTTTTTTAATGATGTAACGCCTCGCAATACCATTACAGATAAAGCCAAAGGCGGATCGGCAATGGTACCAATACAGCGTATTTTGGATCAGGTTTATACTAAGTGGCCAAATGCTGATATTACCCGTGTACAAGTGAGCAATCCTAATATGGCGTCATCAACAATCACAGTATTGGTCAGTTCAGGTAAAACACTCCGAGATCAAGCCCCACGTTTAATATTTAGTGGGGCCTCGGGAGAGCTCGTTGCTAAAACTGATGATGACTTAACAGCCAGTAAAGCGCTTTACGAATCGTTAAACTCGCTTCATACCGGTCGTTTGGCTGATCCACTATTGCGTTGGCTCTATTTTTTAGGCGGTGTTGCTGGCTGCGTAATGATTGGCTCCGGTTGTATAATGTGGGCAAAGCGCATACGCGATCGTATGAAAGCCGATGCAAAACCGTCACTTGGTTTAAAGCTGGTTGAAGGATTAAACTTGGCTACATTAATGGGGTTACCATTGGCGACCTGCGCATTCTTTTTAGCTAACAGAATGCTAAACCCAGAAATTACAGCACGTGCAGATAAAGAAGTTCTCGCATTTTTCTTAACGTGGTTAGCTGTTGCTGTTATTGCGTTATTAAAGCGTGGTAAAGGTCAGTGGCAAATTATGGCGGTTATAAATGGTATAGCGTGTTTAAGCGTACCTGTTGTGAATGCGCTTACCACCAACGGCAATATAGTTAGTTATTTACTGCACAAACAGTGGGCTTTATTTACTTTTGATGCACTATTTTTACTATTTAGTATATTGTTTTTTATACAAACCGAAAAATTACGTACTCATAAACAACCTATAAAGCGAAGCAATCACATTGTAAATAAAAAGCGAAAGGATCAAAATATATGATTGATTTATTACTTTTTAGCCTTTGTTTGTTTGCTTTTAACTGTTTTGCATTGGCTAAATTCAATCATTTTAAAGATGTATTTAAAAAACGCCCCACTGAGTTACAGAGTAAAAAGCTGTTACTCATCGCTTGGATCAGTATTTTACTAAGTTTAGTGTTTTGTGTAGTAACGCAAGGAAGCTACGGGGCTTTGTTGTTTTGTGGATTCATGAGCTTGAGTGTATTGATTATAATGGTTTTTTATAATTTTTTTGTTGGTTTTTTGAAATACTTTAGTGTTTTCAACATGGCAGTTATTGCACTAAGTGGGCTATATATTGGCCTAAATTAGGCCGAGTAAGTAAAAGTCTGATCTGCAGCACATAAACCAAATTTCAAATAAAAAATGGCAAGTTATAAGCTTGCCAACAATAGAGGATATTCAGTGTTTCTAATACTTGCTGTCTCACGGCAAGTACACACAATATACCCATAATATATTTAAGTTACTTTACAGTTAGGTAACCTCTTTATTACTACTGTAAAGGGGCTTTACATTGTTTATTGCTCAACCCAAATTATTTCATCGGTAGCAAACCCTAGCTCTTTAGCTTTAGTTAAAAAGTGCTTTTTAAGTTCTTTGCTAACCGTTGGTGTACGCGACAAAAACCACAAGTAATCTTTGTTGTAACTGGTTATAAATGCATATTGATAATCGGGTTGATCAAGCTCAAAAATCACGTAAGCGCCATAAAATGGACCAAAAAACGAGACTTTAAAATGTCCAGTGTCAGTGCCCTTAACAAACTTGGCTAAGCCTTCAGCGTCATCCCATTTTTTATCATCCGTTAAATACCCTTTGTTAAGGACCTTTACTGTGCCGTCGTCGTTAATTGAATAAGTCGCGGTAACTTGCTCCATACCTTCTTCAAACGAGTGGTTAAGCCGCGCTATTTCAAACCATTTGCCTTTATATTTTTGTATATCAAAGTTTTTAACGGGTGTTATTCCCTCTGGAGGGCTGGTGCAGGCACTAAGAAAAAACAACCCTGTAATAAGTAAACCGTATTTAATAGCCTTCATGTAAGCTCCTTTTTTAATTACATAAATCGTACGTATTATCTAAATATAGATGAGTATAAAGTTTGCTAGCCGATTAAAAAAATTTGCTATAGGATCATATTAATTCTAAAGCAATAAAAGTGACCATAGCATGAAAATTTGGGTAGATGCAGACGCGTGTCCTGTTGTTATAAAAGAAATACTTTTTAGAGCTGCAGAGCGTATGAAAATCGAGACTATTTTAGTGGCTAATCACGCAATGCGTATTCCGCCGTCAAAATACATAAGCCGCGTTCAAGTATCGTCGGGGTTTGATGTAGCCGACGACGAAATAGTAAAACGTATTGAAAAAGGCGATTTAGTTATTACTGGCGATATTCCGCTAGCAAGTGAAGTAATTGATAACGGCGGGCAAGCACTCAACCCACGTGGGGAGCTTTATACCACCGAAAATATCCGCTCAATACTTAACGTACGCGACTTTATGGATACCATGCGCTCAAGTGGCGTAGAAATGAGTGGTGGGCCGCCGCCACTTAGCCAAACCGATCGCCAAAACTTTGCAAATAACCTCGACCGTATTTTAGCGCAAAACAAGGCTAACTAACTTGAATACCCAATTAGTTGGCTTAGGTGATACGCAATTTAGCGTGGCGGTATACGTAGCAAAAGCGCCGCCAATGCCGTTTTTTGAAACACTTGAATGCCTAGAACCGGTTATAAATGAGCAAATAAATACCATAAACCAGCACTGTGGTAATGGTTGGCGCAAAGTGTTTAACGTGTACGCAAAAGTGCTATTTGCCCTGCCAAGTGAGCATTACTCATTTGCCAAACGAGCATCTACTTGGCAACAATATCGCGATGAGTATTTACTACAAAAAAACAGTAAAACCGCCCTGCTATTTAGCGCGCCTGATATTAGCAAAGCCAGCAATAAAAATCAGCTACACATAATTGCCGGTCGTACGCACGCTAAAAACTTATTACAACAAGGTAAGTTACATGCACACTTTGATTGGCTTGACGATGAGTTTGCAATAGACACCAGTAACAACATTATTGTGTGCCCGTATTTTGATTACAGGCAACTAAGTAATATAAAAATAGCGAGATTAAGCGAGCTAGTCGCGCAGCTAAAAATGACTAAATAACCTGAACTCTGGATAATAAATCTATCTCAAGCAGCTATTTTCAGCGCTAACTGCGTTGAATTTACTTGCAATAGGCCAGCTATTGACGCGTAAATTCGCCTTGCTTTCACTGAAAATCTCTGGCTAGAGAAAATAAATTTAAATATCAAAATAA
>NZ_JACJEM010000008.1:0-100956 GCF_014164085.1 Pseudoalteromonas sp. SG45-5
AAATTGCACTATAACGTCGTTAAAAATTTTTTATTTAGAACAACTAGATACAAAAATTTTTGCCTAGTTCTAGCGTAATTTTCTTAACGTTAAATAGACCCCATATATAAGCAGATTGGTATAATACAAATTTTATTAAAAACATGATCATTCTATCGCATTAAATCACCCCATAACGTCGCTAAATAGACCCCATATTTAAGCCGATTAACATAAAAGGAAATATATGCAGTTATTTACAGAAAGACTCAGTATGCGGCAAATCACGCAAGCTGATTGGCCTCTTTTTTTAGAGCTTCATCAAGAGCCTGACGTGCTTTTATATTGTTTTGATAAGCCAAAAGACGCATTTGTGAAGCATCGATTTGAGCAACGCTTACCGACGTGGGATTCAAATTCGCGCCATCCGTTATGTTTTGTTGTTATAAATAATGAAACGCAGGAAGTGATAGGTGTTACTGGTTTTACCTATGATGGAACAACTGCGGAGCTAGGGTATTTATTCTTGCCAAAATACTTCGCTAAAGGGTATGCAACAGAGTCGTTAAAAGCAGTCATTGAATGGGCACAAAAAGCGTGTGGTATTAAACAGTTTAAAGCCGTGGTAACTCGGGGAAATGTAGGATCAGAAAATGTATTAAGTAAATGCGGACTCACATTGACTGATACAATTTTGCAAGCACACACAATTGCTAATAAATTATATGACGACCTTATTTATACGCTTAATATATAATCAAAATTAAATGGGCTAGTATGCAACTAGCCCGTTTAATTTTATAAATGGATTGCGATTGCGTTGCGATCTTTCTCCGGCATATTCTGCACAACTAAATCAAACGAATTATCAATCATACGTTCAATTTCACCTTGAGGAATTGAGCCATCTAAAATAACCGTATTCCATAAGCGTTTGTTCATGTGATAGCCTGGGATCACCGCAGGAAAAATGTCACGTAATGAAAGTGCTTCATCGGGATCACATTTTAAATTAAGCCACCAAATAGGGTCTCCATTGTCATTCGTTTCGCCATCGTTGCCAACGGCAAGGGTGGCAAACATTTTATGATTCACTTTATAAACGTCAACCTCTTGAGCAAATGGTTTTGTAACTTGAACAAGTGGCTTTTTAATTAAATACTCATGTACTCTTATTTGGTCCATGATCCATTCCTTGAAGTCATACTCGATACACATACCATAGCATTATTTTATTAGTTTTGTGATACGAAATATTATTTGTACTCATTTTTTCTTCATTAATACACTGAAGTCGTGGAAGTTATTAGGGCGTATTGACCTTTGTGGATTGAAATTTGTTCAATCTAGGGGCGATTAAATCGCGGCGCGAGGTTTGTAACCTAGTGGGCTCGGTAACTGCTCCTGCGTTACTCTAATGGCTTACATCCCTGTAAGAATAAGTCAAAGCCGAGTAACAAAGAGTTAATCGTCCCTAGGAAGAACCCAAAGGGCAGCGCATGTTTGGCATTTATACTGCGTTATCGCCTATTTATGGGGAACAACCACACTACACAGGCTCTGCCTTGCCTAAATACCAAACAGTCTGCTGCAAAATCAATCACGAAAGGTCAACACGCCCTAGCATTGACACAAAGAAAAACCCTATAAATACGAAAAAGTAACCAAGCTAACGCTATAGAGCTAGACAGTTTTCGGTAGCGATGTATAAGCAATTACAGCGGCGTCACGTTGAGTGAGATTGGGCCTCGTTGTATTGTGGCTATAAAGACGACAATATTCTATGGGATCGCCTTCGTGTGTTAAATAAGCTTCAGTGGTGAATTGCAGTAACGTCTCTTTCCAGCGCTTTACAATAGAGGGGGGTGGGTTTGGTAAAGCATTTAAAATGAGTTTAGATTCTTCAAAATTACTATTAATTGCCACATTAAGCATGTCATCGTTAGCAGCGGCTAGCCAACTAGCGCCATTAGTGCCTACGCAAAGTAATGGCATATAAGGTGCCAACGCTGGGCATACATTGTTTTTGTATATTTCAACTTGCCAGTATGGATGCGCTATTTTTATAAATTGAGTAAAACTTTCAATTGTCGTAAATTTAGATGTTGCAAGAGGCAGAATTTCAACCCTAGGTTTATTCGCGTTCACCGTATCATTGGCAACATCGATATACCAAGGTCCAAGTATGAGCGCGTTTTGAAAGTACTCATCTCGTAGCGATCCCCACGCCTTTTTTAAATCAGTACCTTGGTGAATATGTTCTTTTAATAAACTGAGCCCGAGCTTATCTGTGTGTGGTAATTGTGCTTGTAATAATGCAAACATTTCATCGCGAATTTCTCTGCAACGTCCTATCGGATATGGCTTATTGGCAAAGTAAGGTATTTTAGGTGCAAGTTTTAAATCGACGACTAACCTTAGTTGTGCCAGATCGTTGCAGATCATTGTTAGCTGTTGTGGTGTGAAGTTATTATCAAGCACGTATATTTCCCAAAATCGTTATTGTAATTTGCTTAACTGGGTTTGTGTATAGGCGTCATTTCTTAGCCACCTTAACATGTTTGGATAACCGTTAGGGTGATCTGGCTGTTCACACATAAACCATGAATATAAAAGAGGGTAACCAAAACCCGTGCTGTTGGTAAAGGCCTCGATTAAGTTATCAGATGCCCCTTTATAACCCTGTTCATGAAATAGAATATTCGGGGCGATATTTAAATAGCAAGCTGCAGCCCACGACCAAGCTATTGCGGTCATTTCTTCGGCCGCTTGGTGATCATGGTTTTTCATATCTCCTGTTAAACACGTTCTTGTCGTTTCTGAGGTAACTGCAATATGACCTGCTTCATGAAGAATATCACCTGGATATAACAATTTTTCTAAATCAAGTAATAAAGTGCCTTGTTCTATTTTAAGACCAGGTAAAAAAGTCTTTTCGTGTAACGTTTCATACCGGTGGTTTATACCTATATCAGTAAGAAAGGCTAAAATATTTTCAACCTCAGTTAACTGCTTATCTGTATTGTGTTTAGTGCTAATAGTCATAATGATTTGAGATTACTGTTAGTGACTAGCCAATGTTCAAATTCTTCAATACTTTGGCTTTGATAAAGTGCTACCGTTGTTTCATGGTACGGCAGCGTTAATGTATCTAATAGCTCTGTCCATAATGCCCATTCATCATCGGCAATACTAAAAGGGTGATCGGATTTAGCTGCTTGTGCACGCTCAAACATACGCTTTACACCAGGCAATCCTAAACGCGTCAGGTCGCTAAATAAGGCTAAATCGGCTTCTGTTTTCACAGTGTTTTTTATTGGAAATGTAAATATAAAGTCTGCGCTTTTGGGCATTATATATTCATAATGAATAGCTTCACCGCCACGAAGCTGCGCATCATGAGGTAAAAAAATAAGAGGTATATTCAAACTACATTGGTTTTCGGTCAATTTAAGATGTTTGTATATTTGAATATCGGTTGTTAGTTTTAGTCTGTAATTAATTTCAACGCCATTTGGGAGCAGCATACTGCCTTTAAAGGCGGATGTATCTCCCGTATTTAAACGCTTAGCTTCGTCGATATTTAAGCAATAAAACTCTTTTAAGAGTATGTCAATGCTCGGTTTATCTTCTGTAGGTATTAAAGATTTAAAAGGTGTTAGCCATGCCTTTAAAGAAATTTCTTGTGGGATCAGGGTGCCAGAATCACTCAGGTATTGACATAAATGAGCAAAAATAAAAACTTGGGGTTCTCGCTTTAAAAGAGCCGTCATGGTTTCAGAAATAATAATGTCAAATTGCTGGGAGTCTGGTGCTTGCCAACGCGTTGCGTCATCACACGTGATTGCAACAATGTTTTGGGTGATTGAAAAGTGCTTTACTAGCTTTTTAATTGCACTGATGTTTTCTGGATGAATGTCAATGAGAGTGACTTTTATACGTGGGTTTGTGGCAAGACTTAAGTAAGGAATAAGTAACGTGCCATAAGGGCCTGTACCGGCATAAAGAACATGAATATCATCAGTCGTTGCTTTTAAGCGTTCTTCAATAGCGAGTTTAACACCTTGCATAAATATTTGCGTACGAAGAGTTTCTTCTATGCATTTAGCTGCTTGTACGGGAGAAATTGCAACGCCTTGGGATGTATTTTCATCATTCCAGTCATTCATATCTAAATCAGTTGATATAGACGTAATATTCCCTAAGTAATTTTTTAAATCGTTGATAAAAGGCTTCATCAACCCAGCATCACCTGGCTCATTTAGCAAATGTGTAACCGCATTACGGTATCTATTCAGTAACTCAGTATCCATATCGCTCCCTGTATTTATCTACAACAATTGTTGCTTGCAATAATATAGCACTCTATTCTAATTAAGTTTAGCTTGTGTTAATAAATCAATTTAAGGTGTTTTACTTGCCTGAAATCAGGTAAGGAAAAGGAGTTATTATGCAAAATGAGTTGATAGCAAAAGTGCCACCTCCGCACACAATAACGCAGAGCACACTTCCTTGTTATAAAGAAACTGGAGGCTTAGGTCTATTTCAATTAAAGCGAATGTGGCACAAAGTACAGTTACAAAAACAAGGCTGTGCGGATAAAAAAATAATAGAAGACGAATGGTCGCTTGATGTCATGATAATGGACACTTTAGGCTTAGGGCTCACACCGACTATAGAGTCTATTTTTGCGAGTGATAGTTTTTTCGAATTTGAAAATTGGGTAAAAAAAGTGCATGGCAGAGTTATTTCAAACGCAAAAAGAAATCAGCTTAATAAAAACATTGTTTCATTTTTTGAGGAAACAGACATAAAAAATGAAACAGCATCAGTAGAGACACCTCGTTACTGTATTTTAACGCCACTGCAGTGGCAAAGCTGGGATGATAATGGTTATGTTATTATTCCAGCGTTGGTGCCAAAAAAATTATGTGAAGACATTTGTAATATGCTTTATGAACGTTTGAAAATGGATAAAAACAACCCCGCTTCATGGTATAGCTGTCATGCGCTTAAACAGGGGGTTATGGTACAAATATTTAATGATATAACCATGCAAGTTATACGCTCTCTTCCTCAAGTTCGAGATGTTTTTGAGCAACTTTGGGGAAGAGAAAACTTAATAGTAAGCACTGACAGACTTGGTTTTAATCCACCGCAGACAGAAAGTTGGCAGTTTCCTGGGCCAAATATTCACTGGGATATAAACTTTAATAAACCACTCACCTTTGCAACGCAAGGGTTGTTGTACCTTACTGACGTTGCCGCTGAGCAAGGTGCGTTTAGTTGTGTACCTGGCTTTCATAAAAAAATAGATAACTGGCTAGCTAACTTACCTAAAAATACTAATCCACACTCTTTTAATTTCGATAAATGCCACAGCACTCCATTAGCGGCAAAAGCAGGTAGCTTAATTGTTTGGCGACATACATTACCGCACGGTAGTTGTCCAAATAAGGGAAGTAGACCTCGTATTGTACAATATATAAACATGGCCCCATTAAAGTAAGTAGCTAAAGACTCGCTATGAGTAATAAACAATGCCGTGTAATAAAGTGTAATATTTTTTATCTTTAACTTGTGCCACACTTATAGATAGTTTGTTAACAATAAGTTGATTGGTTTTTAGTGTTTTACGCAAGTTAGTGATTATTAAAAATAATAGAACTAAAAATTGCACTCTATATCTTATGGACTATTATGTTGTCTGAATGTAGTGTTAATTAATGACAGAATTTTATATTGCAATAAAAGCTCAAAGGAATGTTTAAATATGAAAAAACATAGTCCACAGCTTACAAAATGTTTATGGCGCACAAAACCAATAATTAATTATTTAAAGTTTTTATTTAAAACACAATTAGAGTCACGTGCTAGAGCTGTGATAGCAAGTGAAAATAGATTAACCGGCTGTAACAGTAGAATTATAGAAATCGATCTCATACCGACCCTATACACACTTTATCTTAAGATTAAATGCTTTTTCGTTCATTCGCCTTATTTGGGAATTAATAATGAATGATGGCATAGTTATTTCTGAAGTTGTTAATGTCGATGAAAATATAGTCTTACCAGTCATTTCATTTGCCCAGCTTGATATTTTTTATGATATAAAAAAGGTGGCAGTCGATTTAGTTGTAGCAAAAAAATTGGAATGGGTTGAACATGTTAACACCCAATGTTATCAGGGCGGTTGGGACGTATTACCTTTAAGAGTCCCTGTTGAGCATGCTGATAGGCATGTGATTCTGCAATCTTTCGCAATTGAATCTAGCTCAGATTTTATCGATGGCGATCACCTTAAATATTTACCTTCTATTAGTGAATTATTGTCACAATTTAAATGTGATATTTTATCTGCACGGCTTATGCGCCTTTCCCCCAACTCTTTGATTAAACCTCACAGAGACTTTGGGCTGAGTATTGAGCTATCTGCTCAAGCACGTATCCATATTTCTTTAGAGACATGCGAACAAGTTGAGTTTTTAGTAGATTGTTTAGAAGTTCCAATGAGTCCGAATAGCTGTTGGTATATAAATGCGGATGCGGAACATTCTGTAATAAATACCGGCGATACACCAAGAATCAACCTTGTAATAGATTGCAATGTTAATGAATGGCTATTGAGTTTAATAATGGAATCTAAAGACAAAGCATATTGCTGTAAAAAAGTAAGCTAAGGAGATAAGAGATAATGAAACTTAATATTCCAAAAGGCCTAAATATAAGACCGTCAAATGCAGCAGATAAACCTTTCTTAGAAAAGCTACATAATACGATGCGTCAAGATTTACAGTTAATTGACGCAGAAAAAGACTTTGTTGAGTCAATTGTAGAAATGCAATTTAAAGCACAAACACAAGGGTATGGTGAAAAATTTCCTAACGCAATGTACTTCGTTATTGAAAAGCATCATGAGGCGATAGGTAAAGCAACAATTGATTTTGGCCCAAATGAAATTCGAATCGTCGATATTGGCTTTTTACCAAGTGCGAGAGGGCATGGTTTTGGCTCAGCAATAATCCAATCGTTTCAAAGTGCTGCACTACAATCTGGTGCACCTTTAACACTTGTAGTTGAGCAGTGTAATTTTGCTGCTAAGCAGTTGTATGCGCGTTTAGGGTTTCAAGTTGAATCAATTAGCCCACCATATGAATTTATGGCGTGGTACCCACATCCAGTGAAATTAATGAGTGGTGTGTGACTAAGCGAAGCTAAACACAGGAGTTGAATATGGAAAAGTTTACGTTTGAAAATGTTGAAAGAGCACAAGGATCAATTGTTAAAGTTGCTGGTCAAGATGGTGAAGTAGAGTTAAGGGTGTCATCAGTTGATAGAACAAAACTTAATGGGGAACAATGGGATGCATTTCGTGTTTTGCTTAAAGGCTCTGCAGATGAACCTTTAGAACAGGGCATATATCGACTCACACACGATGCATTTAGTGATACAGAGCTGTTTCTATCACCAAATAGCGAAACAGAGTATGAGATATACATCACGACACAAAAATAGTACTTCGTGTCTAATAGACTAAATTATTCGTTTAATAAAAGTGAGTAGGGAGATTTATATGGCTGATCCGTTTATATCTGAAATACGACCATTTGCGTTTGATTTTGCCCCAAGATACTGGGCATTCTGTAATGGTGGAGTTATCGCAATCTCACAGAATGGGGCACTGTATACTCTATTAGGGACTCAGTTTGGTGGTAACGGAACAAGTGATTTTAAGTTACCGGACTTACGGGGGCGCACGCCTATCGGTAGTGGGGTTTTGAGCACTGAAAACCGTCCTTTTTATGCAGGAGTGAGTTCAGGGGAGGAAACGGTTAGGTTAACGTTAGATGAAATGCCAGCGCATACGCATGCATTAAAAGCTACGGCTAGTATAGCCGCTAATAGCCCCGCGTTTACAGATCGTATATTTTCTGAATCAAAGGATAATAAGGGTACCTCAGCTGAACCTTTCGTATACGGTTCATCGTTAGATTTAACAGAACTTGCTCAGGATGTTGTTAGTAGTAGCGGGAGTGGGTCGCCACATACTAATCTTCAACCTTTACTAGTACTTAATTTTTGTATTGCACTGGAAGGTACTTTTCCAGCTAGAAATTAAAAAAGGAAATTAGCATGTCTGAATCATTTATCGGTGAAATAAAAATGATTGCTACTACATTTTCACCTCAGCAATGGGCATTTTGTAGTGGGTCTACTTTTTCAATAAGTCAAAACCAAGCGTTATTTGCATTGATTGGCGCACAATATGGCGGTGATGGGCGCTCGTCATTTATGCTGCCTGATTTAAGAGGGCGTGTACCCGTACACTTTGGGCAAGGCCCAGGGTTACAACCTTACCCTATAGCGCATCTGGGTGGCGTAGAAAATGTGACGCTTCTACCACTGCAGATGCCAGCACACACCCATAGCTTGCAAGCGAATAGTAATCGTGCAACTACATCTACAGCCATTGATAATGTCTTGGCGGGAAGCCCTCTAACAGAGTCAACTTATATATCAGGCGCCGTCACGGGAGATATACAGCAACTAAATGACGCAGCAGTTGAAACCGTGGGGGCTAATAAGCCGCATACTAATATGATGCCTTATTTAGCTATACATTTTATTATTTGCCTCAACGGCCTCTTCCCATCAAGAAATTAAAGGAGAAATATTATGGCTGAACCATTTATGGCTGAAATTAGAATATTTGGTCTTACGTATAGTCCTAGGTCTTGGGCTAAATGCGCAGGGCAAATACTCAGTATTTCACAATCTACAGCGCTATTTAGTTTGCTGGGAACTAATTTCGGTGGCGATGGACGAACAACATTTGGAGTCCCTGATTTACAAGGCAGAGCACCAATGCACGCGGGATCAGGGATAGGACTAACGACTCGGCCATTTTCTACCTTTGGTGGTGTTAGCCAAGTAGCGTTGGCTCCCATACAGCTGCCTAAGCATGACCACGTTATTTCAGGCGTATTTCAAGCTGGTAATACTGACCAACCAAGTGATAATCAACTTGCAATTGACGTTGCCTCTTCAGGCGGTGCACTGAGATATACTGCGCCACTGGATAGTAATACAAGTGCTATGAGTAGCAGCAGTTTAGCGCAGTCTGGGAGAAGTCAGCGGCATGAAAATATGCAACCTAGCTTAGCGCTAAACTTTTGTATTGCATTGGACGGGATTTATCCACCAAGAAATTGATGTGTGAGAATACAGATTTTAGTTTGCAATCTGTATTCTACATATGATGAAAAAACGATTATGTTTGTGCAGGAATTAAGCTATATGTTGTTTGAAAGAGCTCTGTTGGTTGTTATTTACATATGTTGAAATACCTTAATTGGCGTATTATTTTTAGTTATTTCATTATAATAGGGTGCTTATTTGCAATAGATGTATATGCTCAGGCGAGTTTAGACAAGCTACAATTTAAAAGCTCTAAGGGTAGTGTTGTATTTGCCAAGTATGACAGTGATTTTTTGATTGATGATGCAGGGAAAAAGTACGCATTTAATAAAAAAATAATAATACTCTCTTTGCTATCAGTCGATGAAATTTCAGGGCTACATGATGAAATAAAACAAGTCCAAGTCATCGCTAATATAGGGAATGGATTGGTTTACTGGGTAACACCTAGATCCGAATATTTTTTTGATGTTTATTTAGCGTTAAGTAAACATCAAGATGTGTTAGAAATCGAACCTGATATTGCACCTGTCACAAGGTTAGTTACGTCAGGAACAAGCACGCAGACTAGCAGCGTGCTTGTGTCAAAAAATACTCCTTTATGCGATAAACCAAAGAATACCGTTCGGGTTGCAATTATTGATGATGGCTTTGACTTTACTCACCCAGAGTTTGATGATTTAACAGTATTGTTAGAATATGACCCTGATAAACAAACATTGGCAGCCAGTTCTAAAAATCCAATTGATTACCATGGCACACGCGTTGTTGGAGTTATCGCTGCAAAGCAAGATAATGTAGGGGTTGACGGCATTGCACCGACCAGTGAAATAATTGCTATAAGGCAAGTTTCGACATGGACATCTTCTTTAATATTGGCATTTCAGGTCGCTAAGTTGATGAAAGCGGATGTTATCAATTGTAGTTGGGTTTTACCGTTTTTATCTAGTATTACGTCACTGGTTATTGAGGATATAGCTTCAGCATCTAATGCACCTACTATTGTTGTTTCTGCGGGTAACTCTGGTGAAGAAGCTTGTAAAATCAATCAATTGTCTGCATTGGACTCAGTGGTTGTGGTAGGATCAATAAATAAAAATGGAGAGGTTACATCGTTTTCTAATTATGGAGAATGTGTTGATTATTACGCTCCTTATTCAATTGCATCAACGTCACGGAACGGGTATGCAAATTTTGGCGGGACCTCGTCATCGGCCGCTATTATCTCAGGTGTTGTAGCACAGCTAAAAGCATGCGGAGTTGAACACCCGTTAACAAAATTAACAATGGTTGAAAATATTCATGCAGCTCATAAAATTAAGAAAAAATAATATAAAGAGTATAATTTTGATTAGATTAAAAGGTAGTGAGATTAATGAGTTCTGAAACGGAACAGTTAGATTTTAGTAGCACGCATAGTGACAATTTCCCCAAAATATTGGCTCAGTTGGGAATATCGCTGATTGTGACAAGTTATCAATCACAACGTGTCATTTTAGTACGCTCCAGTGATAACAAGCTTGAAACAAAACTAAAAGCATTTCCAAGACCTATGGGGCTTTATGCAGACGAAAATAGGATCACGCTTGGAACACTAAATCAAGTAATCGACTTTCAAAGAACACCAAATGGTTATGCAGACGTTATTAATGGCGACCTTGATAGTTATGAAGAGTTACCAAAAAAATTACAAGATAATGAACTGCGAGATATAGCCAAGTTCCGTGAAGAGTGGGATGAACAAGTCCAAAGTGTAAAGGCAGCCGACAGTTTGTTTATTGAAAGAGCGACTTTATCAACCGGTATGATTAACATCCATGATATCTGTTGGGGTAATGATGGCTTGTGGGTAGTTAACTCGATGTTCTCTTGTTTAAGTAAGTTAAGCCCTGACCATAGTTTTGTCGCGGCTTGGGTGCCGTCGTTTATTTCAGATCTGAAACCAGAAAATAGATGCCATTTAAATGGTATGGCGTTGTTAGATGGCGTGCCTCGTTATGCTACGGCCTTTAGTGAATCCGATACAGCGGAGGGCTGGCGCGAAGAACTAGGAGAGAAAGGTGTGCTTATTGATGTCGTTGAAAATAAGGTTATCAAATCAGGTATCTCAATGCCGCATTCGCCAAGGTGCCACGCAGGTAAAGTGTATTATTGTGCATCTGGAGATGGCGATATTCATGTGTACGATCCAAAATTAGGTACTAGTCGAGTTTTATGTGAGTTGCAAGGCTTTACAAGAGGGATGACGTTTTTTGGTGACTTGATGCTTGTCGGTACGAGTACATTACGTAAGTCAGAAGAGCATATTCGTTTCAAAGCAAACCCCAGATTATTGGATGGGCAAAGTGAATGCGCAGTATGGTTAGTGAATGTAAGTACAGGTGAGGTGATTGGTAATTTAACTTTTTCGGGTGAAGTAAAGCAAATTTACGATATTGCGGTTGTACCGAATAGCATAAAGCCAGAGCTATTTCAAAGCTCAGACGCGTTGTCTAGCCATATTTTTGAATTTTGTCGAGGGTAAGTATTATGAAACATTTGAGCTTAAATAAAACTTTTTTAGGAGTTGCAATCTCTGCAGTAATTGCTAGCGGAGCTTATGCAGAAACAGTAACTGAAGCTGTAGATTTAAAACAATTTTCAAAAAAATCAGCATTAGAAACAGAGGGTGAAATAGTTGTTGATGTAGAGTCAAAAAATCCCTTTTCGGCATTTAGTCGAGGGGAAAAAGCACAATCACACTTAGTAAACTCAGATATAAATAATACATTAAACTTTTTAAAAGAGCAGGGGTTACTCGAAACTAATGAACAAAAAGTAAGTATTGTTACGGGCGATAATACACAGGTAAAAAGTGACTTACTAATAAGAAAGGTGTTTGCAAGTGCAAACTGTACACTACCTGGCGGAGCATGTACCACTGTAAGTTCTTCTAGCTGTACCTTGAGAGGTGGCAGTGTTGGTGCTTGTGGGTCATCTCCAGAAATAGATGTTGAAGAAAGTGGATCGACAACTGTAAGTGAAGATTTTGGCAGTGTTGCAGCAGATGGAGTAGCAACTACAACAAAAACCTTTACGGTAAAAAATGAAGGCACTGGTAATTTAACGACTACGGCTGTTTCTATAACAAGTGGCAGTAGCGACTTTTCAATTACAGGCGGTACATGTGCTACGAATGGTCAAACATTAAGCTCAGGTATGCAATGTACGATACTTGTTACTGTACAAACGACAACGGTTGGTGGGATATCGGGTAATTTAAGAATTAGTAACACTGATGCAAATGAGAGTATGTATAATGTGTCTTTGAGTGCCACAGGTACTTCTACAAACTCAGCTCCTGTTATTGATTTAAATGGTGGGATTCCAGGTACAGGGAGTTTTTCGGCGTTTACTGAAGGCAGCCCTGCTCCCGTGATTGCGCCCGATGCTAGTGCAGAGGATAGTGATGGCGACACAATAACAACAATAACCGTTGCATTAACAAATGATCAAGACGGATTGTTTGAAGGTCTTAATGTATCTGCCAGTGCGCAAAATGCACTCGGGGGTATTAGTGGTGCATCTGATATTAGTCTACAAGATACAATTTCTATTACAGGTGCAACAGCAACAACGTCTGAAGTTGCCACTTTCCTTAAAGCAATCACGTATAACAATACCAGTTCGTCGCCCAACACAACTTCGCGGACCGTGTCAGTTGTTATCAATGATGGCACTGAAAACAGTATCAGCCGTACAGCGACAATTTCAGTGGCTAACCTTACAGCGGCTAGTTCTACAGCGGCGGGTTTTAGTACCTTAGATGGTACAAATTTAAATCCGGCAATTACGTTTAGTAGTGACAACGAAACATTAACGATAAGCAATCCATCACATATTACAGGTTCAGTGGCTGATGGTGGTACTGGTACAGATACCATTCACGTTCCGACTGGATCCGATTTAACGGGCTTTACCACGTTAACGGGTTTTGAAACATTATCAGTGCCTAGCAGCGCTACTTTAACGCTAACTGAAGCGCAGCATGAGCAATTTACAACGATTTCGGGGAGCGGGGCTCCTGTCTTTACGATTACAGCAGGCAGTGGGGGCGATGCAAATTTAACGGCAAATAGTACGATCGTAACATACGTTTTAAATACACCCACGGCATTAACGCTTGTAGACAGAGACCAGTCTGTTACAGGCAGTAATTTAGCTGATTCAGTCGATATTTCTAACTTTGCGTATAGAGGAACCCTCGATGGTGGGGATGGTACTGATACACTTCTACTTATCGATGGTGCAAGTATAGCCGCTGCGACAATCTCAAACTTTGAAACACTTAATTTGAGCGGCGGTGGATCTCTGACTATGAAAGTAGCGCAGCATAACGCGTTTACTACAATTATAGGCTCAGGCACTGATCAAATTACCATTTCAGACGCAACTAATAGTTTAATTGCTGCGAATGATATTGAAACGTATGTGCTCGGTAGTGCAAACACAATTACCTTATCAAATAGCTCACAAAATATAACAGGCAGCACGGGCAATGATACGGTAAATATTGCAGGTTTAACGGTTACAGGTACACTCAATGCAAATGGTGGTACCGATACATTAAGTATGGCAACAGGTGCCGACACCACAAGTGCTACAGTGTCTAGTTTTGAAAACTTAACCCTTGCAACAAACTCATCGGTGGCTTTATCTGCAGCGCAAGTGAGTACATTTACAGGCACTATTACAGCGTCTGGCGCTGAAACGATTACGGTTTCGGGTGATGGTAACTTTACAACACTTAGCAATATTGAAGCGTTTAACGTTGGTGATGATTCAACAAATACACGAACAATTACGTTAGGTTCTTCGTCTGTTAATGTAACAAGCGTATCAACAACCGACGCAAATACGTTTGATGTCAGTGGATTAACGTTTACTGGCACAATAACAGGTGAAGCAAGCGTTAACGATACGCTATCTATCAGTAATACGGGAGATATTACCGCTGCAACAGTTTCCAATATTGAAAACCTAACACTTAGCAGTGGTGCAAGGGTTTCAATAACGCGTTCGCAACATGCAGGTTTTACAGGTACTATATCTGCAATAGGTTCTGAAACAATCGATGTTTATAGCGATGGTGATTTTTCTACTTTCAGTGATGTTGAAACTTACAACGTATTTGATGATTCTTCAAACAGTAGAACAATTACGATAGTCTCTGCAACTCAAAATATAATAGATAGATCTAGTAATACAGCAATGACCTTTGCACTTGGTGGCGCTGGGTTTAGTGGTTCATTAACCTCAGATCTAAATGCTGCAGATAAGGTGAGTGTCACTGACGGTGCTGACGTGACTTCTGGCTCATTCTTTAATATTGGTACATTAAGCTTAGCCTCTGCAGCAACAGTAGCAATTGATGTTAATAATATTAATGATTTTAATACTGCCATTACAGGCTCTGCTGGCGCTGATACGCTAAAACTGATGGATGGTGGCGCCTTTAATTTTACTGGCACTACCGTATCGGGTATTGAAAACCTGGCAATCGGCACTAATAGCAACACGACTATCACCTTAACCGATAATTTTAATACGGATGCTGGCGTTGTATCTTTTTCTAATGCTAGTGGCAGTGCTATTACAGCTGCAGTGACGCTAGATGCAAGTGCATTTAGCGCCGACATTTTAACAATGACCTCATCAGATTTTAATGGTGATGATGTACTTAAAGGCGGTACAGGCGCTGATACTTTACGCCCAGGCGCTGGTACAGATACGTTAACAGGTAACGCAGGTAATGATAATTTTGTAGGTAGCTCATCTCAATTATCAGGAGATACAATTACCGATTTAGCCGCAGGCGATCGTATTACTATCACTGGTATCACAGGGCTTTCAGCCAGTAACGTGCGTTTTAATGGCACGAGTACATTAGAAGTAGATACCAACGCCACCGATTTTAATATTTCTGAACTTACTCTTTCACTTACTAATGCGCCTGGCAATGATTTAGCTTTTACGGTTGCTGATAGCGGCTCTGACACGCTCATTACATTTGTTTCAGCAAACTCAGCACCTACATTTAGCTCGCTTAACGGCGGTGCAACGTATATCGAAGGTTTCAGTGCAGTGACCATTGATAGCGATATGACAATTGCAGATGCTGAGCTTGATGCACTTAACAGCAGCGCAGGGGATTACAACAATGCCAGCTTAACTATTCGACGACGCGGCGGTGCAAGTGCCGAAGATCGATTTGGTCATTCGGGGCTATTAGGGACGTTAACTGAAGGCAATACATTTAGTTACAATGCTAATAATATAGGGACTGTTACCACAAACTCGGCAGGCACTTTAACGCTAACATTTAATAGCAATGCTACTTCTGCAATCGTAGATTCTGTTGCGCAAGCAATTACCTACGCCAATAACTCAGATATTCCTCTAAATGCAACTGTGCTTGACTATACCTTTAATGATGGAGTCGTAGATAGCACAGGTACTAATCAGGCGTCAGTTACTATTACCTCGGTTAACGACGCGCCTACAGTATCAGCAGTGGGGGCTAATCCAACCTTTACAGAAAATGGCTCAGCAGTTGGGATTTTCTCTTCAGCTTCAATTAGTACTATTGAAAGTGGGCAAAATGTTGAACAAATATCACTAACAGTAACTAATGTAAAAGATACGGGTCATGAGTTTCTTCAATTTGGCGCAGATCTTATTAACTTAGAACATAATGCATCGGGCACGTATTCGGGAGCCGTTAATTTTAGCTACGTGGTCACGTTAAGTGGTTCAACGGCAACGGTAACGGTTAGCGCATCAGATTCAGCAGCTGTGTGGCAAAACTATGTGCCGTTTTTACAATATAAAAACACCAGTGAATCGCCAACCACCGATAATAGAGTTGTTACACTTACATCAATAAAAGACAGCGGCGGCACAGCTAATGCTGGCGCTGATAGAGCAATTGGCAGTTTTGGATCCTCTACAGTTAGCGTCGTGGGTGAAAATAATGCACCTACTGATATCAACCTTTCAAGTTCTACGATTAGTGAATCAATTGTTGGTGCGGGGGCTGATGTTGGAATATTAAGCACAACTGATGCTGATTCGAGCAGTCATACTTACTCGTTAGTTTCATCAACGTCATTGGCTGCGGGAAGCTGTACTGCAAGTACAGGTAATAGTTCTTTCCAAATCAATGGCAGTACGTTAGAAACAAAAACAGCATTGCCACTGGGTATTTACACTGTTTGTATACAAACAAACGATAGTGCTGCGACCTTCAAAAAATCATTTGCTATTACCGTAACTGAAGCGCCTAAACCAACTAACCCTGAAATCAGTGGCGCACCAGTAACAAAAGTAAACCAAGGTGAGGCTTATAGCTTTACACCAACAGCAACGGATCCACAAAATAAAGCACTGACGTTTAGTATTGCTAATAAGCCAAGTTGGGCGAGTTTTAATACTGCAACAGGTAATTTATTCGGTACTCCTGCTAAAACTAACATAGGGCTTTATCCTAATATCGCCATTTCTGTGAGTAACGGTAGCGAGCAAGCAAGCTTGCCACCTTTCAATTTAGAAGTGGTATCAACAAATAGTGCTCCGGTTGCGTCGAATTTAAGTTTAGAGCTTGATGAAGATTCTAATATCAGTTTTTCCCCTGATATTACGGATGTGGACTCAGATACGTTGACAATTAGCGCTGTGTCGCAGCCTCAATTTGGTACATTAACCAAACAAGCCAATACATTCACGTATACACCTAATGCAAATTATTTTGGCCCTGATAGTTTTAATTATCTTGCAGATGATACAAAGGAAAAATCTGCTATTGCTACAGTGAACTTTACGGTAGCTTCTATTAATGATGCACCAATTGCCAATTCAGATAGTTATTCATTAAATAGCAACGCTGATAATAGCTACCCACTTGATGTGCTAGTTAATGATACAGATGTTGATGACGATGAATTAGTTATTGTTAGCGCCAATGCAAGCGTGGGGTCGGTGCGAATTGAAAATGGAACGCTGATTTATCAGGCTCAGGCAAGCACTAAAGGGGCTATTCAAATTAACTATTTGATTGAAGACCCTGATAAAGAAACGAGTAGAACAACAGCAACATTAACGTTGAATAATCAAGCAGACAATGTGCCAACGATCGAAACGCCGACTGATATTGATGTTAATGCAAAAGGGTTGTTTACTAAGGTCAAGTTAGGTGTCCCTTCGGCAACGGATAGCGAAGGTAATAAATTAGCGGTTTCATTAGTTAACCCAAGTTTGTTGTATGCGCCAGGTAAGCATTTAGTTTACTGGAAAGCTGTAGACAGCAGCGGGCTTGAAGCAATCGCAACGCAAAATGTAAACGTGAGTCCGCTTATTTCGCTTAGTAAAAATAGCGAAATAGCTGAGAATAAAACACATAGCTTTAATGTGTTTTTAAATGGTGAAGCACCAAGTTATCCAGTGACTATTGCCTATGAAGTATCGGGTACTGCTGATAGCTCTGATCATGATTTAGTATCGTCAGAGTTAGTGATTAACAGTGGCATGCAGGGACAAGTTAATTTTACAACATATGCAGACTCCGAAACGGAAGGCAATGAAACCGTTGTAATTACATTGGCAAATACACTAAATCTAGGTGCGAAGTCTTCAGCAACAATCACTATTGTTGAAAACAATGTAGCACCTACTATTAGCGCAAGTATTACACAAGGTTCTCAACAAAGATCACTTGTTACCATAGGTAATGATCTTGTCACGATTAAAGCTGTTGCTCAGGATGCAAATCCGAACGATAACGTAACGTTAAAGTGGGTATCAGAGGATAATAAACTCCTTAATACAAGCGCAAATGAAAACGAATTTGTTTTTTCAACACAATCACTAACTCCTGGTATTTATAAAGTAACGGTAACAGCGCAAGACTCTGGCGAGCCAAGTCTCTCAACAACAAAAGATGTTTACGTTGAAGTATTAACCTCACTTGAGGCGCTAGGGCAGGAAGATTCCGATGGTGACCTTATCCCAGATGCACAAGAAGGTTACGGTGATAGTGACGGTGATGGCATTCCTGATTATTTAGATGCAATCAGTGAATGTAATGTCATGCAAGAACAAGTTAAAGACAGTGATAAGTTCTTAGTAGAAGGCGAGCCGGGCGTTTGCGTTAGAAAAGGGGTTACAGTTTCACAAAATGCAACGGGCGGTGTTCAGTTGCTTGATAGTGAATTACCTGAAGATGAAGGCGCGGTAAATACAGGCGGACTATTTGATTTTATCGCAACAGGTTTACCTAATGCTGGAGATACTTACAGCATAGTAATACCGCAAAGAAAACCAATCTCACAAAACTCTGTTTACAGAAAATTAAAAGAGGGACAGTGGATTGATTTTGATACATCAGGTGACAACCAATTACTCTCTACAGCGGGTGAACCTGGCTATTGTCCTCCACCAAGAAGCAGTGAGTGGGCGCAAGGGCTTACTGAAGGCGCTTGGTGTGTGCAATTACAAATTGTTGATGGTGGCCCTAATGATGACGATGGCAAAGCGAATCGCTCAATAGTCGACCCTGGTGGTGTTGCAATTGTTCGCACATCGAATCAGCTTCCAGAGGCTAATCAAGATGAGATAACAATTGGTGTAGGGGAATCAACGACTATTGATGTATTAAAAAATGATACAGATATAGACGGCGATAAACTTACTTTAAGCGGCGCGACGGCTGATTTTGGTGATGTAAGTATTGTCGATGAGCAGTTACTGTACATCCCACCAGCTGGATTTGTTGGTGTTGCGATTATTGAATATAGTATTAGTGATGGCAAAGGGGGCACATCAAACAGCCAAGTTAAAGTTAACTTAGTTATAAATAATGCACCAACAGCTGTTTTTGATTCGGCAACAACCACAGATAACACATCGATAGAAATAGATGTACTCCGTAATGATTCAGATATTGATGGTGATGAATTATTTGTTGTTAATGCCGTTGCGGCTCAGGGCACAGTAACAATTAACATTAACGGCACTTTACAATACGCACCCAAAAGCGGCTTTGACGGTGTTGATATTATTGATTACACAATAAAAGATAGCAAAGGTGCAAAATCTACAGCACAAGTAAAAGTGACGGTTAGCGCTGTTAAATCAGTGGCCATCAATAATAAGTCATCAGGAGGAAGCATGGGAGGTTTGGGTTTATTACTGATTTCAGTACTTGTTATTAGTCGTAGAAGGTCAATGTTTCCAAGCTTTGCAATAGTAACGACCAGTTGTTTAATTAGCACCAGTGCAATGGCTGATACATGGTCGTTTGAGGCCACGCTAGGTGAGTCTAAAGCAAAGCATTCTTTAGTAACTAAAGACAACAAGGCTAATTTAGTTTCTATTGATGATACCGATACTAGCTGGTCAATTGGCGCTTATTATGACCTGTCACCCAATTGGGAAGTCGCTATAAGATATATTGATTTAGGTGAAGGTCGAGCCGATTTAACTGCCCAAACAGTAAAAGTGGATGCAGACAAATTACATCAAGATTATTCACGCTTTGTACCGGTATTACCAAAAGGGGTGGCAGCTGAAGTAGGCTACCGACATATGCTTGCTGAATCTTTAAGCACAAAGGTATTTTTAGGCGCTTATCGTCATCAATATAAAATACAAAGTAGCACCACGGATGGAGCTCGCTTAGAGTATAAAGAACACGCTACGAAACCTTATATAGGTGCCGCTTTAGGTTATTCGGTTTATAAGCAGACTGAATTATTACTAAAGTATACTTATTATAAAGTATCAAAAAATGATGTAAGTGAGTTATCAGCAGGAATAAAAGTACGCTTTTAAGTTGATGCGTAGTGTGATCAGCGCCGCTATTAGCGGCGCTGAACCACATATTTTTAAAAAGTATCACTAAGTTGTTTTGTTTCTATTGAAGATTCCTCAGTTCGTGGTATGTTTCTCGCAATCAAAAAAATAATAGGAATTCACCAATGCCAAAGGCGAGTGATGTTAAAAAGGGTACTGCCATTGATTTTAATGGCCGAGTTTTAGTTGTAAAAGATATTGTACGTTCTGTTCCACAAGGCCGTGCTGGTGGCAGCTTATACCGTATGCGTTTATACGACGTAGTAACGGGCAGTAAAGTTGACGAAACATTTAAAGACAGTGATATGTTAACGCTTGCCGATTTAACACGCCGTGAGGTGATGCTTTCTTACGTTGATGGCGACGAGTATGTATTCATGGATAATGAAGATTACACGCCATATAACTTAAACAAAGACGCGATAGCTGAAGAGATTCAGTTTGTTAATGAAGAAACACAAGGTGTACATGTGATTGTGATTGATGGCGCACCTGTAGGGCTCGATCTTCCTTCAAGTGTTGAACTGGTCGTTGAAGAGACTGACCCTTCTATTAAAGGTGCCTCTGCCAGTGCTCGCTCTAAGCCTGCACGTATGTCTACTGGCCTAAATATTTCGGTTCCAGAGCATATTTCAACAGGTGACCGTATCCGTATTAATACCGTTGAGCATAAATTTATGGGCCGTGCTGAAAAGTAGCTCACTTAAGTGAACATGTTTTTAACAATATTGATATAAGCTATAGATTGTAGTTTTAATAGCCGAGGTTTTATTATCTCGGCTTTTTTATGTCATGAGTTTATTGCTTTAAATTTGGTCAAATAGACGTTAAAATGCTCGCCTTATTTTTAAGTGGTGTTATACCAAGCTGCATAAATCTTTGATCAATTTAACGAATTAAATTGCACTATAAGGTCGTTAAAAATTTTTATTTAGAACAACTAGATACTAAAATTTTTGCCTAGTTCTAGCGTAATTTTCTTAATGTTAAATAGACCCCATATATAAGCAGATTGGTATTAGGAGTAGGTTTGTTTTTTGTTTTTTTAAGCTGCGTATTTATAGCTGTTATGTATTTAGAAGCGATCAAAAAAGGCATGCCAGTAAAGCGCTGGGTATTTTTAGGCGGTTTATTGGGGCCTGCTGCATGGTGTTTATTTAATCTGCACTATCGACGGGCGCTGATCCGCCATACTGGTCAAAATGCATGTATTTGGAACTCTTAACTTATTGCCGCTACAACCTTTTCTTCTCTAATTAAGCTTGGTGCTGCTTTACTTTGTTGTTGTTTTAAAAACGCAGTAAATTCAGCTTTTGATAAAGGTTTAGAGTAATAAAACCCTTGGACTGTTTCGCAGTTTAGTGTTTTAAGTATTTCTATTTGATCGGCTTGTTCAACACCTTCAGCAACAACATGTAAATCAAGGTTATGCGCAATAGTCACTATTGAGTCGACCATATTTCGGCCACGCTCATTTTTCATATCGTCTATAAATGCTTTATCAACTTTGAGCGTGTTAAGAGGAAATTGTTTTAAATACGCTAACGATGAATAGCCTGTGCCAAAGTCGTCCATTGCTAAATGAATACCGCGTGCACTTAACGAACGCATAATGGAAATCGCTTCTTTAGGATCATCCATCACCGTACCTTCGGTTATTTCAAGCTCTAAAAAGTATGAAGGTAATTCGTTTTTTTGCAAAATAACATCAATACGTGATGTTAAGTCCGGTAAGCTAAATTGTTTTGCAGATAAATTAACGGCAACTCTGCCGTTAAATAAACCGCTATCGAGCCATTCTTTAACGTCTCTACAGGCTTTATTTAATACGACTTCTCCTATTTCTATTATTTGTCCTGTTTCTTCTGCAATCGGTATAAATACACCAGGACTAATAATCCCTTTTTTGGGAGTAATAAAACGTACTAATGCTTCCATGCCCGTTAGCTTACCGGTCCGGATATTCATTTTTGGTTGATAATACACCTCAAAATGATCTTCTTTTAAACCAAAACGCATTAAGTTTTCTATTTGCAGACGTTTAACTGCTTGGCGGTTCATCGTATCGTTAAAAAATAAATAGCTATTACCTTTCTTTTTCGCATGATACATAGCAGTGTCAGCATTTTTTAATAATAACTCAGGTGTATTCCCATCTTCGGGGAACAGCACAATACCGACGCTTGAGGTGATAACAAGTTCGTGGCCTGCCATTTTAAACGGTGTCGCAATGGCAGCTAAAAATTGCTTGGCCATACGCGTGATCATATGAATATCGTTAGTGTCCGACATGACTAAGGCAAATTCATCACCGCCTAAACGATAAAATACATCATTCTCACGGGTTAGCTTATTTAAGCGCATAGCCAGCTTTGCAAGTAAACTGTCACCTAATTGATGGCCTAACGAATCATTTATTTTTTTAAAGTTATCTAAATCAAATACTAATAACGCATGGTGCGAATGTAGCTTAACCAGCTTGTGTAAATCAGTAAAAAATAAGTTGCGATTAGGTAGGCTGGTAGTGCGATCGCGATTTGATAAGTTATGCAGCTGCGACTCTGCTTTTTTACGCTCAGTTAAATCTGAATAAACAACAACGTAATTAGTGATTTGATTTTGATCGTTTTTAATTTCATCAATTGAAATCTCAATAGGAAGTAAAACACGCTCACTATTGCGCAATTTAACTTCTTGTTGAATATGATCGGTTTCGCGGACAATTTCAATAATGTTATTGATATAGCTTTGCTCATACCCAGGTAAGTTAAAATCTTTTTTAAGGTATTGCTCACGCTGGCCACCAAAAAGCGTTAAAAAGCTAGGGTTAATATCAACTAACTTAAAATTTTTGTCATAAATTGCTAATGCATCGGTTAGTGACTCTACACATTTAGCAAATAAATTTAAACGCTCCTCAGTCGACTTTAACTGTGATATATCGCGAACAGTGCCAGTCATCCTAAGTGGAGATAGGTTAGCGTCTTTTTCGATTATTTTGCCACGATCGAGTACCCAGTGCCAACGACCAAAAGTATCTTTAATGCGGTACGTTGCTTCAAAAAAAACGGTTTGTTCAGCAAAATGCTTTTTAAGGAGAAGTTCAACATTGGCAACATCAAGGGGATGAATTAGGCTTTTATTTGGGGGGAATCCAAGTAATGTGGTTGAATTCATCAAATATTTATCATTAATACGGATAACTTCACCCGTTTTTATATTCCAATCCCATAGCGTATCGCCACTGCCTTCTACCGTGCTTTTTAGGCGTTTTTGCGAGAGACAAAGCTCTTGACGCGAGCGTCGGAGCTTAAAAATATTAAACAGTAAATAGGGCAAAGCAAACGCAATAATTGCGCTTGCTAAAAATAGTATTGTATCTGAATTGTAATTAAATGATGACTCGAAGGCACAAAGCTCAAATGAGTAAGCAAGTAATACAAGTGACAAACTGAGTCTTATAGTTATTGTTTTTATCATTTTTTTATTACTTATAATTTACAAACGATAACTTAAATCAAGCTTGACCAATAGTCAAAGAGAATGAGAATAAATTGGCATATTTTGTGATTTACTCACCTTTGCAGAACTTAAAAGTTCATACCTTGGCCTATCTTCATCAAAAAGTTGAACAGCATATTTTTTTATGTCTTCAAGGGTGAGAGCATTTAATGCCTTCAGTAGCTTCTGTTGCATATTAAACTCATGATCTCTATTGCCTATAGCAAGCCAAAGGCGCTGCGAACGTAGGCGTAAATTCTTATCCTTTTCAGCAATATGGGTTGTTAAACCATGTTTTTGTTGCTGCCAAATATGTTCATCAATTTTATCAATAGTATTTAAGTATTGGCTAATAAAACAGTTATGCCTGTGGATAAGTGTCTTGGTATCAAACGTGGGTGATTGTATATAAAAGGCAATACCAGCTCTGGTATTAAAAGGAGCATAACCCGCACCTACTAAATAGCCTAATTGCTGTGTGGTGCGCAGTTCGTTAAAGTAGTCTTGGTTTATTAGATGATTGAGTGCCATCATCTTTATTTTTTCCGTTACGCTACTTGTTTGGGCCTGATAATAAATAACCATTGCATGGTCGTTACATGGTAGTTCTAGCTCGTAACGCGTCACTTTTTTGATTTCAAATAGTGGGCGTCTTAAATCATCAATGGTTGTAGCATTTTTTAAATGGGCAGCGACTTTTTTCTGAAATGCAATAGCATCGTCTTGCTGCCAATTACCGTGTAAAAATGACTCAACATGAAGCGCTTTAAAAAAGTCCCGCCTAAACTCCTTAAATTGCTGAAAACTTGTGTTTTTTAATGCAGATGCAAGGTCTTCTGGTTGCGGATTCCAAGGCATTACTTTGGCACCTAAAATGCTAAATAACTCACTAACAGGTTTATTTTGGTTACTGTTACGCCAGTGCCTAACTAGTTGTTTTTTATATTCAGCGAAGCGCTTTGCACAAATTTCGACATTAAAAAGGGCATCAATGAGTTGATCGACTAATTCTAACTGGCTAGAAGAAAGGCCTGCAGTGTGAAGGGTTAACCCACCTTGATGCGAGGTTAGGTGGTAACTAAGTCCAGCAAGTTCTGCTGGATAAAACTGCTCGCCTACGCTATCCATAAATAAATCAGTAAATAAGCGAGTCAGTGCCATGTGCTTTACGTCTTTAACTGCAAAGTCGGAATCCATCGCTAAATAGAAATGACCTTTAGCGACTCTAAATGTATTGTCTTGCTTAAACCAAAAGTCAAAGCCGGTTTCTTTCACAAGCAATTTTGGCTGAGTTTGTGGTTTTTCAATATCAAACAATACCACTTCTTTGGTTAAGTAAGGGTTTGCGGTCGGTAATAGCATTTCATTAAGGGGTTCATTTATATCACTGAGCGCGTCGAGCCAGCTGGATGATACTTTTTCTACTTTATAAGGTGTGTTATACCATGCTGTTTTATGCTCAGGCTCCACATCAGGGTGTATTAGAACAACACGCATATTATTTGGCGTTAACCATTGCATGGCCATTTCATGGGTCGCTCTTTTAAAGCCTTCCATTAAATAGTCACCTTGAACATAGTTACATTCGTCGTAATGCTGCATGTTAATACTTAAATTACTGACCCAGTCAATCAAGCGAGACTTTTCTTGGTTATCGAAAGCTATTTGTAATAGATTTTTTTTATCTTGATAAAGGCGAGGTAACTTATCTGTATTGGTATTTATTAAGCAAATATACTCAAAGACCATTTCAATAATGTCTTCAAAGTACTCAATGCCTTCGTCGGTTAGCGCCATGCTTATATTAAAATCTTTGAAGTTACTGCCGTTAATTCCCCCTCCGGCAGAAAGTGCATTTATCCAGCCTTGCTCTTTTAAAATAGAGTAAAGCGATCCTGCTCCTTCATAGCCCAGTAAATGGGCAATAAAGCTCACTGTTTTATGGCGATAAAAATCGTCAATGTTTGGCATCGCAAAGCTTACAATCAATTTTTGCATGTGCTTGTGCGGCTCAATATGGAGTATTTTACCTATGTCTTGCTTACGATATAGCGGCTCATTGATAGCTGGCTTTTTAAGATTTTTATGACCATTTACTTGATTGAAATACGTGTTAGTCCAGTCTTGCAGCGTATCGAGTTCTTCGTTGGCGCAAATAACTAAGGTCATCCACTGTGCTTGATAAAAAGTATTAAAAAAATCACGTAGTTCATCACTTATACAGCGCTCTCTATCTGCAAGCGTTTGTAAATTACCGACTGAAAATTTAGCAAAGGGATGAGCAGGGTTTACTGTTTCTTTGTGCGCTTGGTAAATGCGGCGACCATCATCTTTTATTTTTAATTTAAATTCTGCTTCAATCGCATTACGTTCTTTTTCTGTTTCTGCGGGGCTGAGTAGTGGAGCAATAAAAAAGCGACTAAATTGCTGCAGTGCACGTTTAAATTCTTGATTGTTTATATCAAAAAAATAGCAAGTGTGTTCCGTTCCAGTCCATGCATTTGTGTTTCCACCAGCCTGAGACACAAAGTTATTAAAACTACCTGATTCAGGAAATTGATCGGTGCCTAAAAAAACCATATGTTCTAAAAAGTGTGCAAGGCCTTGCCTATCAACAGGGTCATCAAAGTGGCCAGCATTAACAGCCATAGATGCAGCGGCTTTAGTTGAATCTTTATCTTGCACTAAGAGTACTTTTAGACCATTGTCCAGTGTAAAGGCACGGTATGCTCTGTTATCATTGCGACTGATATTCAAATGATGCTCCTGAAACGAAACGTTTACTTGTTAACAACAGATGATAGCTTCAGGGTAGCGAAATAATGCTAAAAGATTGACCTGAATATCATGAAAGAACTACTTTAGAAATAAATAGCTTTATGTTGTTAATATAGCGAACAAATGGGCAGGCTGGCTACTGTTTTATATTCTTTAATCGGTTGATTTTTTATGAAAACAATCTTAATAATGCGCCACGGCGAAGCAACACCGATGCAGGCTGACGATGCAGCCAGAAATTTAACTCAATTAGGGCATACAGAGGCCGAAAAAATGGGCTTGTGGCTCAGCAAAGTTCATCAACCGGATGCTTTGTTAGTTAGTCCTTACATTCGGGCACAGCAAACAGCACAAAATGTAGCAAAAAATAACACATTTAAATTTAGTGAAACAACAAGTGATTTAGTACCCGAAGGTAAATCACAAATTGCTGCTGATTATTTGGAAACTCTGATTGCTGCACATCCTCAATGCAACACATGGCTTGTCGTTGCGCATATGCCTATTGTGAGTTATTTAGTTGATCAATTAAGCTCAGGTGACATGCCTATTTTTAATACAGGAGCCGTTGCTGTAATTCACTACGATGAGCAAACTCAACGTAGCCAATATATAAGTATAAACGCCCCTGCAAATGTATAAATCAAATAATATAGAGTAGTAAATGATGATTGATCGCCTTGAAACGGGTGCGCGAATGAGCCGCATTGTAAAACATAATGGCACAGTTTACTTGTGTGGGCAGGTATGTGCCGACGCTACAAAAGGTATAAAAGAGCAGACCAAAACTATGCTCGATAAAGTTGAGGCTTTACTTGATGAAGCGGGTAGCTCAAAAAAGCATATGTTAAGCGCGACCATTTATGTGAAAAGTATGGATTACTTTGCTGATATGAACGCGGTATGGGATACATGGGTACCACAAGGGTATGCCCCTGCACGTGCCTGTGTTGAAGCTAAAATGGCACGAGATGCTTTACTTGTTGAGATTTCAGTTGTTGCAGCCCTTAAATAATCAAACAGAAATAGCATTGTTGATCAGTGATTTTAATAAAGAAACTGATCAGGCTATAAGTTCACTTCCTGCTTGGTATTTTTGTGATAACGAAATAGATGCAAACGACTGCGCACAACTTGTTTTACAAAAAGTGAAAACGGCCACTACGTCGTCACTTTATTGGTTTGAACACAATAATGAAGCGCTACCTCAAGTCGGTGATTTAAATATTTTCACTAATTGGCAAGGAAAGCCTCTGGGTATAATTGAAACCACAGATGTCACTATTACTCCTTATAATGAAATTACAGCGGCGTATGCCGCTTTAGAGGGGGAGGGTGATAAGAGCCTTGCTTATTGGAATAAAGTACATTGGGCCTATTATCAGCGTGAGCTTGCAGACACTCCATTTCAGTGTAATAAAACAATGCCTTTAGTGTGTGAACGGTTTAAATTAATATTTACAGCCGCGCATCAACTTCAAACCAGAGCAACGAATGAAAAATAACCCAGTAGCTTTAATAACAGGGGCAAGCAGGGGAATTGGTGCTGCAACAGCTATTCATTTTGCACGTAATGGTTACGATATCTGTATTAATTACAATGTCGACCACCAAAGCGCAAAACAAGTCGCACAGCAAGCATCAAACTATGGTGTTTGCGTAGAGATAATACAGGCAAATGTTTCGCAAGACTCTGAAGTGGTCGCAATGTTTAAAAAGCTATATAGCATATTTGGAAAGCTGGATGTACTTGTTAATAATGCCGGTATTTTAAAACCACAAATGCCTTTGTTAAAAATGAGTGCAGAGCGAATAAACACAGTGTTGACCACCAATATTACGAGTGCTTTTTTGTGTAGCCGTGAGGCTGTTAAATTGATGCTTGCAGGGGGCAGTATTGTGAATGTGTCCTCTGGGGCTGCTAAAACAGGTTCCCCTCATGAGTATATTGATTACGCTGCTTCAAAAGGGGCGATAGATACATTTACAATAGGCCTTGCCAAAGAACTTGCAGCGCAAAATATTCGTGTTAACTGTGTCCGTCCAGGACTAATTTATACCGATATGCATAGTGACGGCGGTGAGCCTAATAGAGTAGACAGGTTAAAACATGGGTTACCACTAGGTCGAGGTGGAAAGCCGGAAGAGGTTGCGTCGGCAATTTATTTTTTGGCCTCTAGTGCAGCTTCATTTACCACCGGTAGTTTTATTGATGTAGCTGGTGGTTCATAGTGTCTCTTATTTAATTGCGTAAGTAAGAGACAGTGTTAGAGCTGTTTTTTCAGGTTGATATCGTTCTTAGAAAGAATTTTTAAGGCACGCATATTAGGTATTTATATGCGGTATTGCCTATTTATTTAATACTATTTTCATGATCCCATTTTATAGGAACAAACTTATTTAAAAACAAGCATTAATATTTTAATCAGTATGTGAATAAGAAAAATTTTGTCATAGTCATTACCCCTTTATGAGTCAGTTGTACTTCTAAAGTATTCTCAAAGAAAAGTTTAGGTATACGAATTTTCTTCAATTAGATGCCAAAACTATCTTTGAGACTACCTATTCTATTTGAGTTTGTTTTTTAGCAGGACTATGGGCGACAAGTCGTTAGCGTTTTCAGCGCACTGTCTTTTTGATTAAACACATGGCATGTTCTAAAGCTATCTTGCACAGTTATATGCAATGTAGAACCATCGCCCTTAGCTGGCGCTGTCCCACCATAGTGAGGGCCTTTTGAGATAAAGCAATTACCCTGATCCCAGAATATAGCAAGAGTGTTATCATCCGAATCTCGGATTAACTGTTGCCAGAAAGCGATACTACCTTGCTTTTGAGGGAAAATGGCATTTTTACTGACCATACATTCCGCGTAGCTACTAAGTGATAATAAGCTTAATGAGCATACAATGAGTTTAATCAATTTTACATTAATGGTTTTCATATTTTTCACCTTTGTTGTTGCATTAAGTTGCTAAGTAAAAATAGCAAAAACAAACAATTTTAGGCATAAGAATGGTTCATATGATTTTGTTTTTAAAATAGTTTATATAGTGTATTGCAGAGGTGTTAAATAAAGATATTGAAAGTTGATTTCACTATTGAAATCAACTCTAAGGCTTGGTTGTATGTAAATGTGGAGGGTTAAAATAACCCATATAATAATGCGCTCAACATTAACTAAACTTAGCATAATCGCTATTACAGCTTCCTATTGCAGAGCTAGATTGTAATTTTTCACTGGCGGATTTTACTTGCACTCTGTCTTCTGCCGCTAAGCTAATTACAGTATTACATAATTGGCAGCAAAACTTTTCTCCTGCACATAAGGCTTCAATACTAATAATAATTTTAGAATGCTGACAGTGAGGACAGTTAATGGTATTTGTTAAATTCATCGTAGTTCCTACATGTTTTAAATAGCGCCTTTATTAAAAGGCGCTTATAAGTTGTTATCCAGGTTTTGTATCCTCATTTTTAGGATTTTTGATCATTATAGGCTGAATAGCTGCCGTATACGCTTGGATTATTGTTGTTACCCCTTCAGGAAGTGGTAACTGCCCAGCATTAACTGCTACGGTGTATTTAGCTGAATTTGACTTTTCATAGTGCTCTTTATCAGAGGACGATGACTGACTAGTTGATTTAACCGAGCCTTCCACTTTGGCAGAAAATCCCATATAGCTGAAACCAGCTTCAAAGCTACCGCTAGTCTCTGTACTATCACTATTTGATTTTTCAGTGTCGTGTGAATAAGAGCTTTTCACTTCCATTTCAAAATTAACATCAACATTTTTAACGGCAAGTGAGTTTAGAGGTAAAATAGTCAAAATGGGTAAATTTAAAGTCGAAGTTGCAGGAGTTGATGGCTCACCTGTATCTTGATTAATAACAGGGCGAGTAATTTCAAGCTTGACCATAATAGGTCTACGTACACCTCCTTCCTTATCTTTATCATCGATTGGTTGAAAACAAGTTTCTAATAAAAACTGCGTTTGCGTAATTGCCATGTTTGCATTGGCATCAGCAGCTGCATTTAAAGGAGCACCAATTAAAGACTTCATTGGTAGACCAGAAAATTGTTGAGCCATACTTACTAGTGAATTTTCCATTATAGTATCCTTTTTCTAATGTTAGTTTTCTATCCAGGTATTTGCGCTCTAAGTGAACGCTCGTAACCTTCAATAAGTTTTTGAAGGCCTTCAGGAGTTTCACCTCCTTGAAGTTTTATTTCGATTTCCACATTAGAGGTGTTTCTTTCTTGCGATTTAGAAAAAATGCCTCCTTGAGCTTGTTTTGGAAATGCGACAAATAATTCATTTTGATCGTTAGCAGTAACTTCTAAGTTTGCTTTAATGCTAACCTCTTGTATTTTTTGTGAGCTGATTGGTGTTAGCGTTATAATTGGTACATCAACATAGCTGATCTTAGGCCCATTATGGTCTTTATCAGGGAAGGCCATTTGCATTGTTTTAGGTTTGAGCACACGCCGAACTTGATTATTAGAAGCTAATTTTTCATTGTGGTTTTTGAGAATGCTAAGCGCTGCTTCTGTATCATCACTATCGATAAATGTTTTAACTTTTTGAATTGACTCATCATCAAGGTCTGTTACATTTTCGGTGGGTATTTCTACAATCTCAAAAAATTTATTAATGTGTTTTATACCTTGAGCTTCAACCTCATTAGCGGCTTGCTTAATGCTTGAATGAAGTTCATGTATAAGCGATCTAAATTTAATCATCTTTAATATTCCGTAGTGACTTTGTTACGTCAGTTATAGGTATTAAAAGAAGATAAGTTAATAAGAGCTGATCTTATGATTGTTTTGAAATGGCCATCTTTTTTCTTGCTGTCGATATTGTGCGCTGACTAATACCAAACACCCTGATTAGCTCATCGTTTGCCATGCCGTTTTTTATTGAATTTTCATACGCTATTTTTCTAAGCAAGCTAAAGATGCCCCACCTATTAGGAATTTCAATATAACCAGACGAATCAGCAAGAGAGCAAAGTCTGCAGTAATGAGATTCAGTTAAATTTATCTCTAAACTTATTTCTAATTTTGACTTATGCTTACCTAAGTAAATTTTTTTCCCACCATGCTTCTCTATAAAATCGTAGAACTCATTAGCAGTGTATGGCTCTACTAGTTCAGATAAAAAAAAGGGCAGCCTAGCAAGTACTTCAACTTTGTATTCTTCATAGAAAATATATAACTCATTCATATGATTTATTTTGTTTGTATAAATTGCGCCAAAAATTTCGTAATGCATCCTTTGCGGCTCCACTGAAGGTATACACTTCAAAGGCGTAACCTTTGAAGTTTTGTATGGGTTTCTTTATTTGTAGTTTTTAGGAGTTAATAAGGACATAAGAATGGTTCATATGAAATTAACATTTCGTAAACGTTTTTATTTCAATTGATTCTTTTTTGTTTTTGTTATGGGTACTTTTGTGTGAAGCTGATAAGGAAAAATTATTATATTTTATCCCGTTCAAGTTATAAATTTGGAATGATGGTTAAGTCGCTTTAACCCATTTTTAAAAGAGGAAAACATGGTTTTATTTTCGATTACAATAATATAGCCAGCCAAAATGTAAAACTAGCAACACTTAAAATAGTCGACAGTACAACAGCGCCAGCAAGTGTGGCTTCATGTTGTTTTATTTGACTCGCAATAAGATAAGCATTTACGCCAACAGGCGATGCACTTAAAAGTACCAATACATTAAGTATTTGCGTATCGAGTCTAAATAAATAAGTACCTACTAATAGCACCAATGCTGGTAGTAGAACTATTTTTAAGATTGATGCAATGAGGGCTGGTTGCCAATTTGCCGCTATTTTATAAAATGCTAAATTTGCACCAAGTACAAATAGCGCACAAGCAATCGCAGGCGACGCTAATAACGTAAGGCTATTAGCGACATCTTCAAATAAAGTGATCCCCACTATATTTAAAATAAGCCCACAACTAATACTCAATACAATAGGGTTTAATACCATGTTTTTAGCAAATTTTGACCACGAAAATTTGCTGCTGCCTTTAGCGCCAATTAAAAACGTAAGTGCAAACAACAATGTGCTATGAAAAGTGATGATCATAAACGCGATGGCTATCATTTCTTTACCAAACGATGCAATAACAATAGGGATACCCACTAACACCATGTTTGAGTAGCTTGAGGCAAGCCCAAATACACCATGTTGTTGATAGTTTTTTTTGTGTTTTTTATTTAAATAGAAGCGATCAATTAAAATGCCAACACCAAATATACTCAGTACTGGAATATAAAAACTTAAAAATGCAAAGAGGCTAATACTTTGTTGTAAATTAATTTGCGACATATTTAGCAGTAAAAAAGCGGGCAAACTAACGTAAAACGTAAATTTACTCAGGCCAGCAATATGCTGCTGTTCAAAAAACTTTAATCGGCAACAGCTATAACCCAGTACAACAATAAAGATGAGCGGAAAAATAATCGATAAAATGTGCACGCAGTTACGCCTTAGTCATAGATAAATTAACGTCTAAATTCATCACTTTGCGGTAAATTAATTAAAATAAGTACAGCGCCTCTGCCGCCATATTCAAGGGGGGCTTGATGCATGGCTATTACATCGGGGTGTTGTACTAAATACTGAGGCACTTTGTGCTTTAGTACGCCGCCGCCAATACCATGCACTACACATGCACAATAGTAATGCTGCTTTTTGCACTCGTGAATGAGCCCTGCGAGTTCATCTTTAGCAAGTTCTTTATTTAAACCATGTAAATCTAGGGTCAAATCAGGTGCAAAGTCACCACGGCGAAGCTGTTTAGCTAGGAAGGTATCTTGGCCTGGTTTTACATATTTGACCGTGCCGTGGGTATCTATATCGGGAATATAAACGTCTGAGAAAAAAAATTCAGACTGAGCCTGCTTTTTTTGCTGGGCAAATTGCTTAGCTTGTGACACCTTAGGTTTTGTATCAAAACGATGAGTATCTTGTTTAAATACTTTAGCGCCTGTGATCGTTTGACGAAATAAGCTTATGTCGTCATTGCTTAGGGACGAATGGGATGGAATGTCTTTTTTCATAACTTTTTACCTAAACAAAAAAACGTAAAAACGCAGCGCAAAAGGCGGTACAATACTTAAATGAGGGGCAATTGTAATTTGCCCAGCGCAGATAGGCAATGCAATCGTCTTAAAGACTCAAAACAGTCAGTAAGCTAATACAGGTAAAATATATGAGCGATTTACAAATAGAAGAAGCAACACTCGAAGAAGCCGTTGCAGAACTGTCAACTTTACATGACTGGTTACGTTGGACTACAAGCCAATTTGCAAGTAGTAGTATATTTTTTGGTCACGGCACAGATAACGCATGGGATGAAGCGGTAAGTTTACTGCTTCCTGCGCTTAGCTTGCCCGTTGATGCGCCAAAAGAATTAATGCATGCACGTTTAACAAGCACAGAAAAAAACCGACTTGCGGGCCTTATCGCAGAACGTATTAATGACTGCACACCAGTACCTTACTTAACAAACATTGCATGGTTTGCAGGTATGCCATTTTATGTGGATGAACGTGTACTTATTCCTCGCTCACCGTTTGCTGAACTTATCAGTAACCGCTTTACACCTTGGCTTGAAGAACCACAATCGGTTAACCGTATATTAGATTTATGTACGGGTTCGGGTTGTATCGCAATAGCACTTGCACAAGCCTTTGAGCAAGCACAAGTTGATGCGGTAGATATATCGTATGAAGCGCTTGAAGTAACAGACATTAACATTAACGACTACATGTTAACTGAGCGCGTGTTACCTATTCAGTCTGATGTATTTAGCGGTGTACCAGGTCAAAAATACGACCTAATAGTAGCAAACCCACCGTATGTTGATGCAGAAGATATGGCTGACTTACCACGCGAATTTCATCATGAACCAGAGCTTGGCCTTGCATCAGGCCACGATGGTTTAGATGTAACCCGTACTATATTAAGCGAAGCGAGTGAACATCTAACTGATAACGGTTTGTTATTTGTAGAAGTTGGCAACTCTATGGTACATATGGACGCACTGTATCCGGATGCGCCGTTTGAATGGATTGAATTTGAACAAGGCGGCTTAGGTGTATTTGTAATTAGTAAAAAGCAGCTAGATGAGTATTTTGCAAAATAAGTAAAAAATGAATAGCCAAGCCCTGTGCTTGGCTATTGGTAGTCATTAGGAATGAGGAAAGTTAATGGCAGGTAATAGCATTGGACAGTTATTTAAAGTGTCCACCTTTGGTGAGAGCCACGGCGTTGCATTAGGTGGCGTTGTTGATGGCACTCCCGCAGGTCTTGAAATCACAGAGGCCGACTTACAAATTGATTTAGATCGCCGAAAACCAGGTCAAAGCCGTTATACAACGCAGCGCCGTGAAAGCGATCAAATAAAAATATTAGCAGGCGTTTTTGAAGGTAAAACCACAGGTACTAGCATTGGTTTATTAATTGAAAACACCGATCAACGTTCGCAAGATTACGGCAAAATTAAAGATGTATTTCGCCCAGGTCATGGCGATTACACATATTGGCATAAGTACGGCTTGCGCGACTATCGCGGTGGTGGGCGTTCATCTGCACGCGAAACCGCAATCCGAGTCGCAGCAGGGGCTATCGCTAAAAAATATTTAAAGCAATTTCATGGTATTGAAGTTAAAGCATGCTTAAGCCAGCTAGGTCCTATTAAGGCTGAAACGTTTGATTGGGACGAAGTTGAAAATAATTTATTCTTTTTCCCTGATACAAGTAAGCTTGAAGCGCTTGACGAATATATGCGCGACCTTAAAAAGCAAGGTGACTCAGTTGGCGCTAAAGTAAAAGTAGTGGCAAGCAACGTACCGGTAGGTCTAGGTGAGCCAGTATTTGACCGCCTTGACGCCGAACTTGCACACTCCTTAATGAGTATTAACGCAGTTAAAGGCGTGGAAATTGGTGATGGCTTTGATGTAGTTGAGCAAAAAGGCTCTGAGCATCGTGACGAGTTAACCCCTGAAGGTTTTACATCAAACCATGCGGGTGGCGTACTTGCGGGTATTTCGACAGGGCAAGATATTATTGCTTCTATTGCGCTTAAACCAACCTCGAGCATTACTATTCCTGGCAACAGTATTAATACGAGCAACGAAGCGGTAGAGATGATCACCAAAGGTCGTCATGATCCGTGTGTGGGCATTCGTGCAATCCCGATTGCTGAGGCAATGATGGCTATTACATTAATGGACCATTTACTGCGTCAACGCGGTCAAAATCCACATGTAAACCACGAACATGGGCCAATTAAAGGTTCGATTGATTAATTTGGTTTGATTTAGTAAGAAATATAAAACTCAAAACGCGGCTCTGATTTTGCCGCGTTTTTGATTGGAGAAAATTTAACAATAAGCTTAAATACGGTCAATGGCATGTTTTGCCACCAAGTATAGCTTTTTGACCATTAAACCTAATACCCAACGGATAAATTGAGCTGTAAGCTCTTTGACTTCATATGTCGCTTTACCAACAAACGCGAGCATATGCCCAATTAATCCCTTTAACTCCTCTGCAAGCTCTACAAATTTAACCACTGATTCAAATAGGCAGCGGGATAAAATATCATAAAAAGTTAACCCAACAGCTACACCTGCCTGCGCAGAGATAAAGGCGTATTGTCCTGTTTTCTTTAAAAAGGTAATTAAGCCATTGGTAATTATTCGTTGGCAGGCAGCTGAAAACGTAACATTAAAGCGCTGCTCATACTTTAATACAGTGTGATTGTAGTGAAGAGGCTTTATTGAGCTTTCCATGCTTGCGTAGTCTTTATAAGCAGCCACAGTATTAACATAACCTGGTGTATTTTCTTCCATAGAATGTGCACCAATACTAAAAAAAGATCCTTCATTCATCGCTGTCTGATATTCGCTTGAAGTATGACTAAATGGCCAAGCTGGTACGCAGGGTACCGGATCTGCGCCGTGCGTTACGCGGTACTGGCCTATATTGTACGCTGCAGAATGAACAAACTGGTTTAATACAACCCTCGGCGCACCAAACGTATATAAATTAGTGGGAATACCTTGCTCACTTGCCCAAATTGCAGTGAGCTGTGCTATAGCACCACCTAAGCTATGACCAACAAGGTGCAAACACTTAGGTTTATGCTGCTTGACATAATTTTCAAACATCGGCTTCATGCTGGTAAAAGCTTTTTCAAAGCCAGAATGCACTTCTAAATTTTTAGGGCCGTGGGTAATTGCTATATTTAAGTTTGTTAGCCAGTCGGCGCAGGAGGTAAAAACGGTGCCACGTATACCAATAATATGGTGGCCTTTAAATTGTTGTGATGCACCTTCTGCTGTTAAAGAAAAACCTGTCGTGCGGTTTAGCAGTTGATTGATTAAGCCACCACTAACACCTTTAATTTGGTTGTTGGTGATTTTAAAATCACTGTCAAAACGTTGTCCTAATTCTTCTTTAAATGACGTAGAGGTTCTTATATCATAAACTCTAGCAGCTATAGTGGCAGCTATATTTGGGGGTAATATTGCTTGGACTTCTTCCATGTCAATCTTCCTTTTATCTTTCAGTTAAATCTGTTAAGTCGTAGTTATTTATCTGGTACTCTTTACCGTCTTTTAAAAGTTTATAAGGTAAAAAGTCTTCTTCCCATCGGCAAATACTTTGTGCTACATAGTTACGGTGTATATTTTTTTGATTTCTAAACTCAAATACAACGTGAGGATTGGTTATTTCACAATTTAAAAGTAATAGTTTTTTACTATACTCAGGGACTTCATCAATACCTGACTGAGTTGCAATCCAAAGGGGGATTAAGGTGCTATTATTTTCAATAAAGATTTCTTGGGAAACACGGTTTTCAACTATTAGCTTATTTGGGATAGAGGAAAGGACCGTTTTTTTGGGAAAGTGAAAACGTCCATTTTGATCTGTGTTTGCAGTATCTCGGTGGACTTTTTCATCTATGTAGATTAATGAGCGAATTATTTCTAAGTTGACAACTGGTGCGCCATTTTCTGTAACAACACCATTGACTTCAGGGCTTAAAAATACTTCTTTTTTCTTTCTGAACCAGCTAAACATATCTTCTCCTTGACTAATGGCTGGGAAAATAATAAGACAAACAAGAATAAATAAGATAATGAATCGAGGGCTATAGCTAGATATATTCATAAGCAATCCTTGCATATTTTACTAAATACTAATTGAGATTAAAAGCTGTGTAAAGGGTAGTGATCAAAAACCTGTAACATTTTAATATTATTTAAAAATAAGAGTTAGATATGATTTAGTCTTTTGGCTTCAACAAAAAATTAGCTGAATTTCAGGCTAGTAAAAGTTTATTAAATCCTGAGAGTACTTCTAAGTTTTTACGGTTTTCTTTTAGATCTTTGAACCAATCAGCACAGGAAGTATTACGGTACTACGTATACCAATAATAAGTTGGCCTTTAAATTGTGGTAATGCACCTTCTGCAGTTAAAGCGAAACCTGTGGTGCGGTTTAGAAGTTGGTTAATTAAACCGCCACTAACGCCTTTTATTTGGTTGTTGGTGATTTTAAAGTTGTCTCTAAATGTTGGGTGGAAAACACCGCTAAAACTTGTTGAGCTTCTAATATCGTAAACCCTTGCTGTGGCACTCGTTGCAATGCTTGGCGGTAGTACTGCTTGGACTTTTTCCATATTAATCTTCCTTGATGTTGCGCTCAGTTAAGTTGTTAAAATCACCATTATTAATTTTATATTCTCTATCTCCGTCATATAACCAAAATGGCATATAGTCTGTTTTCCAACGACAAATACTCGATGCTACATAATTTAAATGTTCGTTATTATTTTTTTAAATTCAAAATCAACGCGTTTATTAGTTAATTCACAACTTAGGAATGCTAATTTTTGACTATACTCTGGAATTTCTATAATTGATGATTGGTTTACAACCCAGAATGGAATTAAAGTGCTTTCGCTTTCAATAAAGACTTCTTGCGAAACACGGTGTTTGACTATTAGCTTATTTGGTATTGAGGAAAGAATAGTTTTTTTAGGAAAATGAAAGCGCCCATCTTCATCGGTAGTTGCTATATCTCTGCGGACTTTTTCATCTATATAGATTAGTGATCGTATTATTTCTAAATTTGCAATTGGTGCGCCATTTTCTGTAACAATACCATTGACTTCAGGGCCTAAAAATACTTCTTTTTTCTTTCTGGACCAGCTAAACATATCTTCTCCTTGACTAATGGCTGGGAAAATAATGACACATGCAATAATAAACAAGATCACGAGTCGAGGTTGAAGCTCAAACTTGAGTTACTCATAGGTAATCCTTGCGTAACTTTCTGAATTTTAACCGACAAGAATATACATGTTAAGTAGAGAGTACCTATTTTCACGGAGTGGTGAATTAATATTAAGGTTTTTTTGTACTAGATTCTAAACTGAACTTTTATGTGTATAGTATAACTTTTTCAAGTGCTAATACTGTTGAGGTTTTATCTATTGAGCTATTTAATTAGTCAGACCTTACAATGATTAGTATTAACTTTAAAAATGACAAGACAGTTATTATGCGAATAAACAATCAACCTTCAGTCGTACATTATGAATATGAAACAGCTATTAAACGTTTAGAAAAGTTTTCTCACTTTACAGATAGCAGCATCGGCATTCCTTGTACTAAATTTAATATAGGTTTGGAAGCTGTGATTGGTTTAATCCCTGTTATAGGTGATTTTGCAGGCTTAATTTTATCAAGCTATGTATTATTTGAGGCTCAAAGATTAGGCGTAAGTTGGCATATTAAATTTCGTATTTTACTTAATATGGCAATAGATTTCTTCGGTGGGCTAGTACCTGTGTTTGGTGATATTTTTGATGCGTTTTTTAAAGCAAATACACGAAACACGCATTTATTAAAAAAGCATATAGCGAAGCAGTTAAAAGCGCACGGTAATGAAAGCTCAGTTATTTAAGTGCATAAACTACTTATAGATAACAATTATGTATCGTATATTTCGCATTGGCTTACTTTTATTTAGTTCGCTTTTAAAAATGTAAGCTATTAACTTATAACAGGTAAATGTATGTACCTTGATCACCCTAGGTATGGTAATAAGCCCATAGTTACCAATATTTCAATGGCGGTAGAAGCGATTGAGCGAGCACACTGGCATTACTCAAGCCTTAAATATTTTCCTAATACGGTAATATTGGCAGATATAGAAAAGCAAAATTATGCCATTTACCCCCGAACACTCTATGTTGATATTGAGGTGCAGTGCGGGGCTTGCTCTAGGGCATTTATTTTTTTTGCTCAAGAGCAGCAGTATTGGTTTGAGGTACTTGGGTTTTGGGTCGATTCGCACTGTACTCATTGTTTTGGATGCCGTAAGCATGCCAGATATATACTTACTCTTCGTAAACGATACGATATGTTAGCAAATGCAGCCAATAAAACTGTCAGTGAAAAAACAGAACATAAAGCGCTTGCAAAGACTCTTTACTGTTTAGGTATTATTAAAAATATCAATAAAGTGAATGGTTAGCCTACTCATATTTTACTACCACGCCTTATTTTTACTTTAGTTGTAAAAGCCCGTACAATTCGTCTCGTTTTTAGTGCGCTATGTAGCGCTGTAACCGAGACGAGTTAGCCTAATTTTATGCATCAAATAGCTGATCTAATTTCAATTTTTGAACGCACTTTTTATCAAACTTATAATACTCGGTTGATAAAAGGCGACAGCGAGCCTGTGTATTTACCGGCAACAGATTATGTGCTCTATCACCAAGTCGTATTTGCCCATGGTTTTTACGCCAGTGCATTGCATGAAATTGCACACTGGCTGGTGGCGGGTAATGAACGGCGTTTATCAGAGGATTACGGCTATTGGTATTGCCCCGATGGGCGTGATAAACAACAACAAGCTGATTTTGAAAACGTTGAAGTAAAGCCCCAAGCCATCGAGTGGTTATTAAGTACCGCAGCAGGGTTTAATTTTAATGTGTCGGTAGATAACTTAAACGGCGAACAAACGTGTCGGTTTGATTTTCAGCAGCGCGTGCATCAACGAGTGCTTACCTTGATTAAAAACGGTTTTAACTCTCGTACGGAGTCACTTTTAAAAGCGCTCTCTCATTTTTACAACACACCGTGGCCATTAACTGCACAGCAATTTAATTGGCAACACCCAAAGGAGCTTTGTAATGGCGTTTAAATTAGGCTTAATTGTAAATCCAGTCGCGGGTTTAGGTGGCACGGTTGCTTTAAAAGGCAGTGATGGCGCACAAACTGCTGCCAGAGCTATTGAGCTAGGCGCAGAGCCAAAAGCCAATAGCCGCACAAAAGCAGCGCTTGAAGTGCTATTACCTTATAAAGAGCGCCTGACTATTTACACTGTTAACGGTGACATGGGTGAGAAAGCAGCCAAAGCCTTAGGCTTTAATGCAGAGGTTGTGTACAACACTTCTGCAATAACAACCCCAGATGACACAGAACAAGCAGCAAAAGTACTTAAAGACTGTGGTGTTGATTTAGTTTTATTTGCCGGAGGTGACGGTACAGCACGTAATATTTGCCATGCAATAGAAGACACTGTGCCTGTACTTGGCATTCCCGCAGGCTGCAAAATCCACTCTGGTGTGTACGCTATTACACCAAAAGCTGCAGGGCGCGTAGTCGAAATGCTGGTTAAAGGTGAGTTAGTTACTTTAGCTGATGCCGATGTAATGGATATCGATGAAGATGCCTTTAGACAAGGCACAGTAAAAGCAAAGCGCTACGGCGAAATGCAAACCCCAAGTGAAGTACGTTATATGCAAGCGGTTAAAAATGGCGGTAAAGAAACCGACGAGCTCGTGCTTGCCGACATTGCTGCGCATGTTGTATCACAAATGGATGAAGACACATTTTATATTATGGGTAGCGGCTCAACGGTTGAGGCGATAATGGAGGAAATGGGACTTGAGAATACGTTGCTTGGCGTGGATTTAATTAAAGATCAAACCTTAGTTGCCCAAGATTTAACGGCTGCGCAATTACTGCAATATACTCACCAGCAAAGTACTAAGTTAGTTATTACGCTCATTGGCGGGCAAGGGCATATATTCGGCCGTGGTAATCAGCAATTGAGCCCTGCGCTTATACGCGCAATAGGCAAAGACAATATTATTGTAGTCGCAACAAAAACAAAACTACAGGCGCTAAATGGGCGTCCGCTTATTTGCGATACGGGCGACGGCGAACTTGATGACACATTAACGGGTTATATAAAAGTAACCACCGGATTTAACGATCATATTATGTATGCAGTAGGGCACCAACATCTTGAAGAAATGGATGCTTTGCAAAACCAGGAGATTAATAAATGAGTTTAGTGAACTATATCGATGCAGCTCAGCAGTACTTCGATGACTTAGTAATAAAAGCAACCGACGATGAGTTATTTGCAGGCGGTTATTTACGAGGCCACTTTGATCTTGCTGTAGGCTATGCCGAAGTAGAAAAACTCACAATTAGTATTGATGAGCTAAACGAAACTGTAGAGCAAAGCTTAGTTAAAGCCTATCGCAATGGTGAGCTTAACGAGGAAGACAAGGCATTAGTTGTACGCTTGTGGGAAGAAGTAAAAGCACTCGCTTAACAAAACCGATAAAAGAAAAACACGATTAGCTCAGCGCTGTCGTGTTTTTTGCTTTTAAAGGCCCTAAAATAGATTGTTATGTTAATTTACTGTTGCGTTTTAATGCGATACTGTTGTCAAAATAAATTTTAATGAGTAATCAAATATGAATAATAATCAGGGCGCCTTACCTTCGGGGCTAGTCGCGCGTTTTTTAAATTTTGTTGAAAGAATAGGGAATAAGCTTCCAGACCCGGCAATTATATTTTTATTTGCTATGTTATTGATCTGGTTTTTATCGTGGTGGTTTTCAGGCGTAAGTTTTGACGCAATTGATCCCCGTACAGGCGAAGCCATTATAATTAATAACATGCTAGCAAGTGACTCATTAGCGACCTTTTTATCATCAATGGTAAAAACCTTTACAGGGTTTGCTCCTTTAGGCGTAGTGTTAGTGGCTATGCTTGGTGTGGGCGTTGCCGAACATTCTGGCTTTATTAATACCGGCTTAAAACTGATGTTAAAAGTAACACCTAAAAAGTTATTAACGCCTTCGATCATTTTAGTGGCCATCGTTAGTCACACGGCAACCGATGCAGGTTATGTATTGGTTATCCCATTAGCGGGCGTGATTTTCTATGCCGCAGGGCGTCATCCACTTGCAGGTATTGCAGCGGCATTTGCGGGTGTAAGTGGTGGTTTTGGTGCTAACTTTATTCCATCGGGAATTGATCCATTACTGCAAAGCTTTACGCAAAGTGCAGCGCAAATTATTAACCCTGCTATGTCTATTAATCCGCTTAATAACTGGGCATTTGCCTCAGCGTCAAGTTTATTTATCGTATTAGTAGGCTGGTATATCACCGATAAAATTATCGAACCACGCCTACAAAAAACAAAAGTTGATGGCACAGAAGAAGACTTACCTGTATTTGAAGATGCACGCAGTGATGAAAAGCGCGCCTTTTTTATTGCAAGTAGCGTGATGATCGCAGGCCTTGCATTATTAGCGTTTGTTTCAGCCCCCGCAGATTCTGCAATGCGTAGCAGTGATGGATCGCTTACCAATTTTAGCTCCCCTTTAATGCAATCAATTGTTCCGTTAATCTTTTTACTCTTTTGGATCCCAGGTGCTGTATATGGCTTTACAGTCGGCACATTTAAAAGTACCAAAGATATGATCGATGCTATGAGCAAAGCGATGAGCGGCATGGCGTATTATATTGTAATGGCGTTCTTTTGTTCGTTATTTATTGCCGCTTTTAGTAAATCAAACTTAGGTGCATTACTGGCAATCGAAGGCGCACAGCTTTTAAAAGCAATGGAGCTACCGAGCGCAGTCACTGTAGTAGGTATCATCTTTTTAACAGGCTTTGTTAACTTGTTTGTCGGCTCAAGCTCTGCTAAATGGGCATTACTTGGTCCCGTATTTGTACCAATGCTGATGCAATTGGGGATCTCGCCAGATTTAACCCAGGCGGCTTACAGAGTCGGAGACTCAAGCTCTAATATCATTACACCACTTATGCCTTACTTTCCGCTTGTTGTTGTGTATTGCCAAAAGTATGTCAAAGGCACTGGCATAGGCACGCTCATTGCGCTGATGCTACCGTATTCAATCGCCTTTATGATTGGCTGGAGTATTTTCTTACTAGGCTACTGGGCACTCGGTATCCCGCTAGGTCTTGATGCCAGCTATGTGTATCCGGCAGTAGCGCCTTAATAAAGTATAAATATTAAGAGCTTATATTAGCCCTGCCACGAAAATGACAGGGCTTTTTTATAAGCTTTAACTTTGTAAACCAATGATGGCTACCTTTCTAGCCCTCTGACAATATAACCAAAATAGCTAGCTTCACCGATTACATAAACATAGTGCCCTTTACTATTGGTAATGGATGATTTCTCTTCATACCACCGGAGCTCGTGTATTTGCTTTGTTTTAGGATCTAAAAAAGATAAACGTGTACAACTATTTTCATAATCACTGCCGCACTCTTCAACGTCTGTCAGGATATATTCTTTATACCAATAATCACTTTCAGTGAAATAAGCAAACAGCTTTATTGGAAGGGCTAAATAGATATAAAATATTGCATATATTAAAAATGGAGCTGCCAAATAGCCTAAAATAAATGAAGCTAGGTTCTTTATTCCTGAAATATTATGCTTAAATGATTCTCTATATTTACTGCATTGCTTATATTTTTTGAATACAAGCATATTCAAATAGATAAATAATGCACCTGAAATAATAGGGATAATCCAAAAAATAGTAATGTCATATTTTTTATTTGCAATAAATGGAGGGTCTGTAAAGTCTATTACAATTGGAATAGCCATGAATAAAATAAGAGGGCTTAGTAGCGCTATGATTGTTAGGTATTCATATAATTTTTTCATATCAGTGATCCTTACTGTCAAAAATATTATTTTTTTACAAAGCCTGGCGCATTATTTAGTAAATGTTGATGACTAGCTTGGTAGTCTGCATAAAAAATGACTGCTTCATCCTCAGCTAGTGAATTAACAACAGTTGAGTACCAATCTATGTATCGAAGTTGCTCTTTTGTAAGAGAATATTTTTCAAGTTTGATGTAGTTAATAAAGTCATTGCATAAATCTTCAGTTGTATTCTTCTCAGACCATGTCAGTTTGCTGCTAGAGTTGATGCTACCATAAGTAATTAGATCGTTAGTTGGCCACTGCCCATCTTTAGTGTGACCAATTATATAGCGCCAATCACAACCGCTGGGCGATAATCCAGCATATAGGTATATGTGAAAAAAACCTTTATTATGAAGTAGGGCTACCATTCGGGTTATTTGGCTTGTTAGAAGTTTCATTTATTTACATCTCTCCCTGAAAGTAATACAGCTGCTTATTCCTATTACTGCAGCCATTTTAATAGCGAGCTTCTAAGTTTTTCCTCTAACTAACCTGAACTCTGGTTAAGAGATTTATTATTCAGAGTTGAGGTTAACTAGTTTTCTCATGTTACAGACACAAAAAAACCTTGTCACTTTTGTGGCAAGGTTTTTTTATTAAAGAGTCGTTGCTTATTTAGCTGTGAAGCTTACTGGGCGACGTTCTTTACGAGGACCGGTACGCTTATCACCGCGTGCGCTGTCATCTTTGTTAAAGCTGCGTTTCTTATCACCAGCTGGACGCTCAGAGCGTTCGCCGCGTGGTTCAGCAGGGCCTTGATCTTGTGTGATTGTTAAGCCCATAGGGCGTTTGCAAATAAACACTTTTTGGAAATGATCAAGTACATCTTTAGGCATGTTTTGCGGTAATTGAACCGTACTGTGATTATCGTGCAGACGAATATCACCAATAAACTTGCTTGAGATGTCAGCTTCGTTAGCGATAGCGCCAACAATGTTTTTAACCTGAACACCATGTTCACGACCTACTTCGATACGGTACGTATCCATAGGGCCTGCATCACGGCTGTTACGTTCGCGAGGTTTACGCTCAGCGCGTTCACCACCACGTTCGCCGCCACGCTCGTTACGACGTCCACCGCGATCGTTACGTGGATTGCGGTCGTTACGCTCGTTACGTTCACGAGGTTGAATCTTAACTTCTTCAACTTTAATTGGCGACTGTTGCTGTGCTAAACACAGTAACGCACCCGCTAAGCTTTCAAGAGGAAGGTCAAGTTTTTCAGCCATGTTAGTAGCTACTTCATTGAAGAACGTGATGTCTTTGTTTTCAAGTGCAATAGTTAATTTTGCTTGTAACGCTTCGATACGTTTTTCTTCAACAATTTTTGCAGTTGGTAATTCAACTTGTGCAATTTCAGACTTCGTATGACGAATGATATTTTTAAGTAAATAACGTTCGTTATGTTTTACGAATAAAATTGCTTTACCAGTACGACCAGCACGACCTGTACGGCCGATACGGTGAACGTAGGCTTCAGAATCTTGTGGAATATCGTAGTTGATAACTAAGCTTAAACGGTCAACATCTAGACCACGTGCCGCTACATCTGTTGCAATAACAATGTTTAGCATGCCACTTTTTAAACGATCTACAGTGCGTTCACGTGCTTGCTGGTTCATGTCACCGTTAAGTGGAGCAGCAGAGAAACCTTCGCGCTCTAATAATTCAGCAAGTTGTACAGTATCGTTACGTGTACGAACGAAAACAATAGCGCCTTCATATTGCTCAGCTTCTAAAAAGCGAACAATGGCTTTATTCTTGTGTACGCTTGCATTCCAAAACACTTGCTCAACAGATGATACTGTCGAGTTACGCGCAGAAATATGAACCTGTTCAGGGTTGTTCATATATTTGCTGCTGATGTTTTGAATTTGCTTAGGCATAGTCGCAGAGAAAAGACATGTTTGCTTTTCGCGCGGTGTTTTTTCCATGATGTTTTCTACATCATCGATAAAGCCCATACGTAACATTTCATCGGCTTCATCAAGTACAAGTGCTTGTAGAGCATCAAACTTGATTGTGCCACGGTTAATGTGATCGATTAATCGACCAGGTGTAGCAACGATGATTTGAGCGCCACGACGAAGTGCGCTTAACTGAATGCTGTAACTTTGGCCACCGTATAGTGCTAATACTTCAACACCACGAGTACCTTTTGCATATTGTTCAAATGCCTCAGCAACTTGGATCGCAAGCTCACGTGTTGGTGTGAGTACAAGGATCTGTGGCTGTTTCACAGACGGGTCAATATTGTTTAGTAACGGCAGTGCAAATGCTGCGGTTTTACCTGTACCCGTTTGTGCTAGTCCCAGTACGTCCTTTCTTTCTAGCAATAACGGTATACATTGAGCTTGGATTTCAGATGGTGTCTTGTAACCCAACTCTTCAACTGCCTTCAAAATTGCAGGAGAAAGATTTAGAGATTCAAACGTGACTGGTTCTGACATTAATACGCCTCAACGAATTTAAAGAGGCGCGCATTATATAGGATTAGCGAGGCAAATGCTTGTATAAATTGAAACTAATTTATATGTATTTGAAAGTGGTCGAAATTTAACCAGTTCAATATAGGCTTTATGAAACTGGTTAACATATTTAATACAAAGCTTATTTGTACAAGCCTAGGTTTTCTTTTGCGTAAGCTTCAAATTCGGTAAACCCGCCAACGTGATTTTGATCCACAAAAATTTGTGGAACGGTAGGGCAAGGTTTACCCGCTGACTTTTCAAGATCGGCTTTACTAATGCCTTCTTTAATTATATCGATGTAACGAAATTTAAAATCATCACGTTCATTCGCTAGTTGTTCTGCTACGTCTTTCGCACGTACACAAAATGGACAACCTTCGCGGCCAAAAATTACTGTAAGCATAACGCTCTCCTTTAGTTGATTTTTTTAAGTTTAAATGATTAAAAAATATTTTAAAGCGTAAAAAACCGATTGTGTTGTTCTATTTTTATGATGCTGTGCATTCTAAAATTTAAGCCACAATGGACCACATATCTACCAAGCTCTTGCTGCAATCCCTAACTGACTTGAGTAGCCCATTGAACGCGCAGTGATCTGCAATTTTTCATTTATGACGTAATAAGTTGGAAATGCACTTACTTTATAGTTCGCTTGAGTATGTTTGTCTCCTAATACAATTGGCATAGTGAGGTTTAATTCATCAACAAAGTGAGCGACTTCTTGCTCATTCTTATAATCAAATGCAATACCAATTGCATTAATATTAGAACTCTCTAGTACAGCTTCTAGATTCGGCATGCTGTAACGACAAATTGTGCACCATGGCGCAAAAAAATAGACAACAGTGGTTTTGCCTTCAAGTTGTGCAATGCTTATTCTTTCCGTCGGTTGGTTTAAAAGTGGTAAATTAAAATAGGGTGCTGGTGTATTATTCGTTTGAAGCAAATTGCGTTCTTTAAAAGTACTTACTAAATAAAAGACTAATATTGCCAAGCTTATATTTATAAACGCACTACGTAGTATTTTCATGTGTTCCTCCCCAATAAAATAAGATTGATTACATTTTAATGCTTGAATTAATAAGTTTAACCCTAAGCTCTACTTAGCAAGCAATAACAATATTTAACTTTTACAAAGGAGAATATGATTATGAGTAACGACCTACAACCAGCGATGAAAATACCTGCACTTGTTGTTAAAGACAGTGATAATAAGCAGGCTGATATTACAGTTAGACAAACAGATTTACCATGGAAAATGATTGTTATTTATCGTGGTAAGCACTGTCCATTGTGTACTAAACAACTTAATGCATTAGCGAAAATGAAAGGCCAATTTATTGATGCCGGTGTTGAGCTTGCGGCGGTTAGTGGCGACAGCCACGAACAACTGACGGAACACCTAAAAGATTTAGAAGTGAATTTTCCATTGTACAGTAGTCTTTCGCTCGTGCAGATGACAGATCTTGGCTTGTATATTAGTGAGCCGCGTAATGAAAATGAAACCGATCATCCATTTGCAGAGCCGGCAATTTTTATTGTTAACGAGCAGGATCAAATTCAGATAGTTGATAAGTCAAATGCGCCATTCTCAAGACCCGATTTAAACGATTTACTCTCGGGAATTAAGTTTATTCGCGAAAACGATTACCCCATTCGTGGCACGTTGACTGAATAGCTCTTAGAGCGCGTTGACCTTTCGTGATTGATTTTGCAGCAGGCTGTTTGGTATTTAGGCAAGGCAGAGCCTATGTAGTGTGCTTACTCCCCATAAATAGGCGATAACGCAGCATAAATGCCAAACATGCGCTGCCCTTTGAGCTCGATCTAGGGGCAATTTACTCTTTGTTGCTCGATTTTTACTTAGCCCACTAGGTTACAAACCTCGCGCCGCGATTAAATCGTCCCTAGATTGAACAAATTTCAATCCACAAAGGTCAACACGCCCTAGGACACGTATTTATTATACGTGTCTTTTATTTCTTAAATTATTTAATTTTTTTACTTGAAAACATTTTTACCGTCCATATATAGTTTAGTAGGGCGCCTGATGGGTCCTAAATTAAACTTAAACAATTGAAATTTATATTATTAAATAATATTTGCTAGCGCTTGTTCTACGGAAAAGCACTTGCAAAATATCGCTTAAATATGAGGATATTATTATGCGTACAGTAGACTTATCACCACTTTATCGTTCATTCATCGGCTTCGAACATTTAGCATCACTTATGGACGCGGCGGCAAGTACAGACAAGCAGCCAAGTTTCCCTCCTTATAACATTGAAGCTCTCGATAAAGACAGATACAGAATTACTATGGCCGTTGCTGGTTTTAGTGATAACGAATTGACCATTGAGTCAGAAAACAACACATTGAAAGTGGCTGGTATTAAAGCTAATAAAGATGACAAAGAGCGTAAATTTATTCATCAAGGTATCGCAGAGCGCAACTTTGAACGTAAGTTTCAGCTTGGGGACCATGTAAAAGTGCTTGGTGCCGACTTAGCTAACGGTTTGCTTACTATAGAGCTTCAGCGTGAAATACCAGAAGCACTTAAACCTCGTAAAATAGAGATAGGGCAAGGTCATTTAATCGAAGATAAATAAACCCTGTTTAACCTTAGTTTCCCTTGATTATTTAGCCGTCTCACTTGAGACGGCTTTTTTATGCAATTGAATTTAAATCTACAACGCCCTCTTAATCTTGGTTAAGTAAACTCTGTTGTGTTTTTTTCAGCAGAGCGATTTTATCAATCGCTTCTTGAAGCTGCTCTTGCTTCATCCCTTGTTTACGCCCTTTAGCAATTAAGCTTTCTAACGTTGTAACTTTGGTATTAACAGCACTGATAAAGCTACTTTCTAGTGCGTGCTGCTTCTCTTGTTGAAATTGTTGGTAGGCTTTATGATCGTCTAAATCTCCCTTGTATTGAACACTGCTTAGTTTACTTTTATTTAGTGGGGGTAAGTAATTCGGTTCAGTAATTACCTGTTGAATATGCCCATCCAAGGTGCTTTTTTTAATATTTGAAGGATGTACATCTTCAATTTTTTTTACGGTGTGTACAGCTTGCTTTATTATAGGTCGCTCACCTGTTGGTTGTTTAGTCGCTAGTACCATTTTTTTCTGCTCGGTGGAGCCAGAGAAATAGTATATGAAGGTAATGGCTAAAGATATTGTGATGAGTGCCGTGAGCTTTATTTTCATAACTTAATCTCATTTTGTGTGTGCCACGCAGCCCACTTTTGCTGGTATTGCTGATGAGCATTTTGTAACGCCACAGATTTAATCGCTTGATAGCGAACTGTTTGGCCCGTTGCTGCAAAATATCTATATTCATAGTCATTAGTTAACACCACAACCCATAATCCCGCTGGCGAACGAATGACTTCAGAAAGCTCATTTTCATTTTGAGTAAATGCAAGTTGTACTACCCACTCTTTTTTATGCTCTCGATTGATATTATTATCAAATTTACTATAAATATCATTCATATTAGCCGCTCTTAAAGCCGCTTTGAAAGTACTCTTTGCCACTTCATTCTTAAATTTAACCGCGTCAGTTCTATTTTTAAATTCAGCACCTTGGGCTGTTATTTGATATAAATATTTGAAGCGACTTTTATTTGCTTGGTAATACTGATTTATTTGTTGTTCAGAAACTTGTTTTTCTAATTGTTCGAGTATCGGGCTTTGTCCATGCATCATGTCTTTTACGCCAAGCCAGCTTTGAATCGAAGGACGCAATATGTCACCTTGAGCAATGCTTATTAAATTATCAATGTTGATATCTTTTGCTTTAAATGCGTTGGTCGCTTTTTCTAAATTTATAAAATATTGATGCTTTTTAGCTATTTCTGCTTGAAATAACTGGTTATCGCCTTGATGCAACCTAAACCGTATTTGCATAGAAAGTGGTTTAATGAAGTCATAAACAGACATTGCAGGAAACGCAAAATGTTCAAGTTTTACTAAATTTAATGTGTTTTTTTGCGTTTCAGAATATTGTCCATTCGCAGGATATTCACCTAATGTGTTCGTAAGCCAGCTGGCCGTAAAATGTTTAACATTATTAGAAGCTTCGATGGTCGGTGGTAAATGTAGTTGCTTTATAAAAAGGTTATTTAGGTAGCGCTCTACATGGTAACCGGTGGTAAAACCTACATCAGACAAACGGGCTACCTTGTTGGGCATTAGGCGCTGTGCTTCACTTAGCAAAAATTGGTTCTCGTATAAACGATAACGTGTTTGCGAAAGACTAATGTCACTATTTTGCTGTTGATATATTTGATGCATCATCTGTATTTCAGCGGGTGTGTACTTTTCAACACTCGTAAATGCTTGGCTGCTGTAAAGCAGCCCAAACATTACTACACATAGGTAGGCGAAATACCTCATTAGCGGGCAACCATGGCATGATTTAATAAATGTACAACCATTGCAATAGCATGAGGGATAACTTGTTTAGCGGTATCGACACGATCGTAATGATCTTTCGAATTAAGCACAATACCTCCTTGAGCGTACGAAAAAGAACCGCCTTGGGTTAGCAATGGACGTACATCCGTTGAGGCTTCATCTAACGGTGAAAAGGTATTTATTGCTTGACGTATTAAGCTAGGATCATTGAGTTGTTCTTGATCATAATAATCCTTTACCCAGCCTTCCCAGCTAGAGTGATTTAAATCTGAAGTTGTCCATGTGTGATGCGGCTGAAGTAAATCAGTTGTATGAAATACAAACCCCAGTACTTGTGGATTACCACTGTCTAAATAGCTTTGAAACCAGTATTGGCCTAAGTTATCGATTGGTTGAAAAGGAATTTTTTCAAAATCATCATACATATTATAGTTCGATTGACTATCAATTCGGTAATGAGCTTCGGTAATGTCATAACTATTATATTTTGAAGAGTCAGCATTAAACCAGCCTGTTTCTCTTCCCTTTCCATCATCTAAATAGTCCCCTTTTAACCAAGCCGCAGCTAAGCTATCAATGGTGCCCCATACAGTGAGTTTGTCGTAGTTATAGCCGCCAAAATCATTACCATGCTGATCAGCGCCTTGCGTATGGTTTTGAAAGTGCCAATAGCTAGTATATTTTACAATGCTTTCAGCCGCGCCCCAAAGAGGAGCTTGGACACAAGAGCCCGTAATGGCACCACATAAAAAAGTATCTTCAAAATCATCAACATCATAGGCTGCTTGCCCTAGTAGCTCAGCCAGCTGTGAAACTGACATTTTATTTTGTAAAGCATATTGCGACAGCGCCGCATATTGCGTTGATTGTGGGTTTTGCTCCATATAACTTACAGCGTCAATAACAATCCGCTTATGGGTTTCTTGGCTAAATGCATGTGCTTGGTTGATACTTGTAAGTAATATAATTGCCGATGTTAATATTTTTTTCATTTTTATCTCATTGCTGTATTTAAAGGATTAACGCTATTAAAAGATAGCGCTATTACAGTACAATGACAGAAAAATTAAACATTTAATTAACAAATTTACCTGTTTCATAGGTCACAGACTTTCTAAATCAACTAAATACGCAGCAGCTTGTTTTAATAGCGCTGCTTTTTGCTCTTCGGTTTGTCGGTCCCAGTTTTTATAAACCATGCCTATACGCGGGTTTTTCTCTAATTTACTGCGGTGGGTGTGCATAAAGTTCCAGTATAGGCTATTAAGGGGGCATGCTTTTTCTCCCACTTTTTGTTTAACATCGTATTGGCAACTCTTGCAGTAATCGCTCATTTTATTAATGTAGTTTCCACTTGCTGCGTAGGGTTTTGTCGCAATGATACCATCATCGGCAAATTGGCTCATGCCACGTGTATTAGGCATTTCTACCCATTCAATAGCATCTATATAAACACCTAAATACCAGTTATCTACGTCATCAGGATTAATTCCCGTAAGCATACAAAAGTTTCCAATAACCATTAAGCGCTGAATATGATGGGCATAAGCCGTTGTTAAACTTTGCGAAAGAGAGTGGCTCAAACAGTTCATTTTTGTAGAGCCATGCCAAAAGTATTCAGGTAATTTATTTTTCGCCTGTAATTGGTTTTTACGTGCGTAGTCGGGCATATTGATCCAATAAACACCCCGGACATACTCTCGCCACCCTAAAATTTGTCTAACGAAGCCTTCTACTTGTGAGATTGATATTTCATTAGGTCTTTGCCTATATTCGTTTATGACTCGATTAATGACATAAAGTGGATGAAGCAATTTTGCGTTTATGGCAAACGATAATCGGCTATGATAAAGGCTAGTGTTGTGCTCACTTTGATTTGTCATTGCATCTTGGAACTGACCAAAATTAATAAGTAAATTTTCACAAAAGTACTCAAGGCAGCTAATAGCTTGTTTTCTAGTGGTTGGCCATTGTAAACGTTGATTTTTTATTTCACCAAGGTAGCTCACTTGATGTTTATCTAAGCGATCAATAATTGTACTTACATCATTATTAAAAACCTTGGGTAAAGGTATATCCACTAAGTCGTTTTTAGAAAACTTATTACGATTATTACTATCAAAATTCCATTTACCGCCTTCAGGTTTTCCTTGCTCCATAAGTACATCAAATTGCTTACGCATAGCGCGATAAAAATGCTCCATCGTTACATGTTTGTTTTTTGAAAAACGCTCTTTTATTTGCGAAAAGGGAAGTAAAAAATGCTCGCTATCGACTGCGGTTACATTATATGTGCTTGCTTGTTTAAATAATAAAAGTTGCTCTTTGAGTCTGAACTCATCAGGATATTGATATTGTATGGCTGAGCAGTGATATTTTTTCGCTATGCGATTAAGTAAATCGGGTAAATTTTTATCATTTTGGGTTTCATCTAAGGTCAAGTGTAATACATTAAACTCTGCGCAACTTAGCGCATGGGCAAAGTTTTCCATAGCACTAAAAAATGCACATATCTTTTGAATATGATGCTTAACATAATCAGTTTCTTGCTTAAGCTCTGCGACAAGATAAAGAGTGTCATTGTCCTTATGTTTAAACCAGGAGTGAGACGGGTTAAGTTGATCACCTAAAATAAGTCTTAATGTTTTATAATGAGTCATAGTTAAGCCAAATTAATAGTATACGGGTATGTTTAATTAGCAGATCGCTTTGTTGAATTTTAAGTTATTACCTTAAAGTTAATTTTTAGCAATGCATATTTCAGGTGAGAAGTGATGAATAAATTAAAAACGGTTTTAATGCTATTTGTTTGCGGGAGTCCAATTACCGGATCAGCCGAAACCACCGCTATTTATAAATGTGAGACGAGCGGCGCAGTGGAGTTTAGTCAACAACCATGCGCTGACAATCCACAAATTTTGCATTTAAATGTAATGACGCCACGCGATGATAAACGACATAGCGGCGAGCAAAATAGTATTAATCCAAAACCGAGTGCTGATTCAAATACAATCGATTCGCACATAAAAATGACGGCTCTGAAAAAGCAACTTGGTGAGCATCAAAATAAAATCGAATCGTATAAGTCACAAATGCAAAAACAACTTAGCATGTTTAATAACAGTTTTGATTTGCAAGCTAATAACTTAGCAGGTCTAGGGCGTGTTGACCTTTCGTGATTGATTTTGCAGCAGACTGTTTGGTATTTAGGCAAGGCTGCGCCTATGTGGTGTGGTATTCCCCATAAATAGGCGATAACGCAGCATAAATGCCAAACATGCGCTGCCCTTTAGGTTCTTTCTAGGGGCGATTAACTCTTTGTTGCTCGGTTTTTACTTAGCCCGCTAGGTCACAAACCTCGCGCCGCGATTAAATCGCCCCTAGATTGAACAAATTTCAATCCACAAAGGTTAACACGCCCCAAGCAAAGTGTAGCAATTGCTGAGCAAATAATTGCGACCATATCAAAGTTTGATGTGCTTATTAAAAATCAACAAATGAGTATAGACAGAGTAACTCAGCAGATCAAAAATCTTGAAAAGACAAAAAAAAGTGATAACGCAAATCAGACTGGAAATGAAAATATTGATGGTTTCATTCGTAAAGAGCAATTACATCGGGAAATAAAAGCCGCAAGTAGTAAAGTAATCACATTAAGTAATGAACTCAAAGAAGAAACATTAAAATTAGAGCAACGGATGGACTACCAAGGCAGTAGTGAAGCCGATACCACCTTTCATCTTGCCTTATCTAAGCGAATAGATGCTTTAAGTACACATTACGGATTACTGATAGAAATAGAAAATAAAAAGCTAAATCGCTTAAACGATCAGGCTATTTATTTACCATGACACAAGGGGTTGTTGATCTTTCAGAGTTAAAATTTTTGCTACCTGAGGCAATTAACTATTTGCTTCCTCATGACTTGCTTTTTTGAGCATCCGTTGTTCTAGTGAAATTACGTTTGTGGTATGAAACAGACTGTTATTCGAAAAATTTTCAAAAAACATTAAAACTTTACGCCAAGCTACTTTTTTCTCTGAACTAAAACGTTGCCCTAGGTGCTCTTCTAGTGTGGCATAAAACGTGTCACACAATACTTTAATGTCGGATTGTTGAATATTATCATTATTCAAAAACTGTAATTGATATGATAAAAAAGGAGCAACAGATAAAGGGTTATCCAAATGCTTAATAATACGTTCTAACATACAGTAAAGGGTATAACTTCTTTCATTAAATTGCGCAGCAGTGGGGTAACTCATTGTAATACAAGATTGAGTTAATTTGGTGTGAAAACGCTTAGTGAAAGCATGAAAATTTGGTTTTATAATGCTAAGGCTTTTTAATAATTCTGGTTGATGTGTTTTCATTAAATGCCTCGCTGCATCAGGTCATCATTGGTTTTTAGAGTCTATATTTTGGTTTTTAGTATAGCCAGTAGATAAAAAAGCGCACGGTTTTTTAATGACAAAACACAAAGCTGCGACCAATATTTTGATTTGTATGTTATTTTTATAATTAATAATGAGAGTGATTATCTATAAAGAACTATCTCATAGATTATACAGTAGTGCTTTACTGATCTTTGAGAGCTGGAATTTAGGTAATCTAGAGATGGTTTAGCCGTGATGTAAAACTTGCAACTTAGTTAACCTGAACTCTGGATAATAAATTTATCTCGAGCAGCTATTTTCAGCGCTAACTGCGTTGAATTTACTTGCAATGGGCCCGCTATTGACGCGTAAATTAGCCTTGTTTTCACTGAAAATCTCTGGCTAGAGAAAATAAATTTAAATATCACCATGATTCAATACGTTAATAAATCTCTTAACCAGCGTTCAGGTTAGTTTGGTAATGACTCAAGTTTTTGTGAAAAGTAGTCACCTACCATAGCGCTGCCTTGCCTAAAAGCCAAACACACTGCTGCAAATTCAACCTCGAAAGATAAACGAAATTATGCGTGTTAATTAAATACACATTAAATTGACAACTATGTTGAATTAGATAATTTGTAAAGTTATTAGTGATTATAGTTGCTAATTACCCCACGCATCCTTATAATAGCCGCCATTGTTTAGCTTGTTCTAAAAAGCTAACAGCGATATTAAATTAAGATTTTAATATCTATTGGCGCGGGATGGAGCAGTCTGGTAGCTCGTCGGGCTCATAACCCGAAGGTCGTCGGTTCAAATCCGGCTTCCGCAACCAATTCTAATAATAAGCGAAAGCTTATTAATTTATGTCGCGCATTCTAAGTAATGCGCGTTTTGCGTTTAAGCTAGTGTAGTTTAATTTGGTCAGGTAACTGACTCGCAACCAAGCTCGGCCCTAGGCCACACAGTTTTATGCTTTTTGGTGTGACGCCCCGCTTGGTTCGGGGCGTTGTTGTATCTGCACCTTTCGGTTTGATGTTTATTTTCATCAAATTAAAATTTAAACTCAGTATTTTAGGGCTATAAGCCCTTTTTTTGTTTGTATGGAGGATTTTCGTGACAAAACTTGAACAAGATTTAGTAACCATGTTATCGCCTGCGGTAGAAATGTTAGGCTTTGGATTATATGGTCTTGAATTTGTACAAGCGGGTCGCCATTCTACCTTGAGAGTATACATTGCTCATGAGGATGGGATCTCAGTTGATAACTGTGCGGATGCGAGTCGCCAAATTAGTGCGATTTTAGACGTCGAAGACCCGATTACAAATGAATATGATTTGGAAGTATCGTCTCCTGGTGTTGATCGTCTATTATTCAAACAAGATCATTACGAGCAGGCGCAAGGAGAGGAAGTACGTGTACGTACTAAGCTTCCACAAGATGGTCGTCGTAATTTTAAAGGCGACTTAGTAGCAGTTAGCAGCGATATGATTACACTATCTAGTGATGGTGCAGAGCATCTAATCATGCTTAGTAACATCGAACGTGCGAATTTAATCGCAAAGTTTTAAATTCGAGTGCGAAGGAATAGGGCAAGCGAGGCATTACCCATGGCAAAAGAGATATTATTGGTTGCTGAAGCCGTTTCCAATGAGAAAGCGGTTCCAAAAGAAAAGATTTTTGAAGCTCTAGAGTTCGCATTAGCGACAGCGACAAAGAAAAAACACGATGGCGAAATTGAAGTGCGTGTAGCAATTGACCGTAAAACGGGTGATTACGATACGTTCCGTCGTTGGCAAATTGCAGCAGTGCAAGAAGATGGTTCATTAGAGAACCCTTACAGCGAAATCACACTAGAAGCAGCGCAGGTTGATGAACCTGATTTGCAGCTTGGCGATTACGTTGAAGAGCAAATTGATTCAATTAAATTTGACCGTATTACAACGCAAATGGCAAAACAAGTGATCGTACAAAAAGTACGTGAAGCTGAGCGTGCTTTAGTTGTTGATGCATACAAAGACCAAGTAGGTGAGTTAGTCACGGGTGTTGTTAAAAAAGCAACGCGTGATTCTATCGTACTTGACTTGGGCAATAATGCTGAAGCGGTTATTTTTCGTGATGATATGCTTCCTCGTGAAAACTTTCGTCCGGGTGACCGAATCCGTGGTCTTTTATACGAAGTTAAGCCAGAAGCACGCGGAGCACAATTATTTGTAACGCGTTCTAAGCCAGAAATGCTAATGGAATTATTCCGCATTGAGGTGCCAGAAATTGGCGAAGAAATGATTGAATTACGTGCCGCAGCACGTGATCCAGGTTCACGCGCTAAAATAGCTGTAAAATCTAATGACAAACGCATTGACCCAATTGGCGCATGTGTTGGTATGCGTGGCGCACGTGTTCAGGCGGTATCGTCAGAACTTGGTGGCGAGCGTGTTGATATTGTTCTTTATGACGACAACCCAGCACAGTTTGTAATTAATGCAATGTCACCTGCAGAAGTTGCTTCAATCGTAATGGATGAAGACACTCACTCAATGGATATTGCAGTTGATGCAGATAACCTAGCGCAAGCGATTGGTCGTAATGGTCAAAATGTTCGTTTAGCAAGCCAACTAACAGGTTGGGAACTAAACGTTATGACTGTTGAAGACATGCGTACTAAAAATGAAGCTGAATCAGATAAGTTGCTTAACTTATTCACTGAAAATTTAGAAATTGATGATGAGTTTGCATCATTACTTATAAATGAAGGTTTCTCGACACTTGAAGAAGTAGCGTACGTACCAGCATCTGAATTTTTAGAAATTGATGGCTTAGACGAAGAAACAGTTGATCTGCTGCGCTCACGTGCAAAAGATGCATTAACAACTAAAGCACTTAAAACGGAAGAAAGCTTAGAAGGCGCAGAGCCGGCTGAAGACTTACTTGCGCTTGAAGGCTTAGAGCGTCATCTGGCTTTTGTTATGGCAAGTAAGGGTGTTGTTACACTTGAAGACTTGGCAGAGCAAGGTATTGATGAACTCGTCGATATTACAGAACTTTCATCTGAAAAAGCGGGTGAACTAATTATGGCTGCACGAAACATTTGTTGGTTTGCAGACGAGTAATTTATTAACGGAGGTATTACACACTATGGCAGAAGTAAATGTTGAAAAACTAGCCGGCGATATAGGTACAACTGTTGATAAATTGCTACAGCAGTTTTCACAAGCAGGTATCACTAAGCAAGCAACTGATAATGTAACAGAAGCTGAAAAAGCAACGTTACTTGATCATTTAAGCAAGCATCATGGCGGTACAGGTTCAGATGGTCCAGCGCGTATGACTTTACAACGCAAGAGCAAGAGTACATTAAGTGTGACTGGCTCTACGGGTAAAGCTAAAGCTGTTCAAGTTGAAGTTCGCAAAACACGTACTTACGTGAAGAAAAGCGCAATGGAACAAGAACAAGAGCAAGCACGCTTAGCCGCTGAAGAAAAAATACGTCTTGAAGAGCAGCAAAAAGCTGAGCAAGAAGCCGCAGAATTAAAAGCGAAACAAGAGGCAGAACGCAAAGCAAAAGAAGACGCTGACCGTAAAGCCAAAGAAGAAGCTAAACGCAAAGCTGATGCAGAGCGTAAAGCGAAACAAAAGCAGATGACCCCAGAGCAAAGTGCTAAGTCTGAGAAAGATCGCATAGAAGCTGAGCGTCTGCAAAAAGAAGCAGAAGAGGCCGCATTGAAGAAAGCTGAAGAAGAAGCGAAACGTCAAGCAGAAGAAGCAAGAAAGCTAGCTGAAGAAAACTCGGCACGCTGGAAGAAAGAAGAAGAAGAACGTAAGAAACGCGAAGAAACAGCGGATCACCATCTTACAACTTCTACTTATGCACGTGAAGCAGAAGATGTTGCCGATGCTCGTGATGAGCAAGGTACACGCCGTGCTAAGAAAAAGAAAAAAGCGCCAGCAAAAGATAAATTTGCAGCGTCAAGAGGCCGTAACAAGTCTAAGTTAAAAGCACCAGCATCGCTGCAACATGGTTTCCAAAAACCAACTGTTGATGTTAAAAATGAAGTGCGTATTAGCGAAACAATTACAGTAGCTGAGCTTGCATCACGCATGGCCGTTAAAGGCGCTGAAGTTGTTAAAACAATGATGAAAATGGGTGACATGGTTACCATTAACCAAGTGATTGACCAAGAAGCTGCACAACTAGTTGCAGAAGAAATGGGCCACAAGGTTATCATTGTTAAAGAAAACGAATTAGAGCAAACAGTACTTAATGACCGCCATGAAGATGGTAAGTCAGAGCCACGTGCGCCAGTAGTAACTGTTATGGGTCACGTTGACCATGGTAAAACATCGACTCTTGATTACATTCGCTCTGCAAAGGTTGCTTCAGGCGAAGCCGGTGGTATTACACAGCATATTGGTGCATACCATGTTGATGTAAACGGCAATATGATCACGTTCTTAGATACACCAGGACATGCTGCATTTACATCAATGCGTGCTCGTGGCGCTAAAGCGACAGATATCGTAATCCTAGTGGTTGCAGCAGATGATGGCGTTATGCCACAGACTAAAGAAGCGGTACAGCACGCACGTGCAGCTGGCGTTCCTTTAATCATTGCTGTAAACAAAATGGATAAAGAAGGCGCAGATCCAGACCGCGTTAAAAACGAACTAGCTGTACTAGACGTTATCCCAGAAGAATGGGGCGGCGATACACAGTATGTTCATATCTCAGCTAAAACTGGTTTAGGTATTGATGACCTTCTTGAAGCTGTGCTTATGCAATCTGAGCTTTTAGAATTAACTGCACCTACTGAAGGTATGGCTGCAGGTGTTGTTATTGAATCTCGTCTTGATAAAGGTCGTGGTCCAGTAGCATCAGTACTTGTTCAATCTGGTACACTTAATCAAGGTGACATTGTATTATGTGGTCTTGAGTATGGCCGTGTTCGTGCAATGCGCGATGAAAACGGTAAAGACATTAAATCAGCTGGTCCATCTATTCCAGTTGAGATTTTAGGTCTTTCTGGTATTCCAGCTGCGGGCGACGAAGCGACTGTTGTTAAAGACGAGCGTAAAGCGCGTGAAGTTGCTTTATACCGTCAAGGTAAGTTCCGCGATGTTAAACTAGCACGTCAGCAAAAAGCGAAGCTTGAAAACATGTTTACTAACATGACTGAAGGTGATGTGTCTGAAGTTAACGTGGTACTTAAAGCAGACGTTCAAGGTTCTATCGAGGCAATCTCTGATTCACTAACTAAGCTTTCTACTGATGAAGTAAAAGTGAAGATTGTAGGTTCAGGTGTTGGTGGTATTACTGAGACTGATGCAACGCTTGCTGCAGCGTCTAACGCAATTGTAGTTGGCTTTAACGTTCGTGCTGATGCTTCTGCTCGTAAAGTGATTGATACTGAAAACTTAGATCTTCGTTATTACAGCGTAATTTATGCCTTAATCGAAGAAGTTAAGCAAGCCATGTCAGGTATGCTAGCACCAGAGTTTAAACAAGAAATCATTGGTCTTGCTCAAGTTCGTGACGTATTCAAGTCTCCAAAAATTGGCGCAATCGCTGGTTGTATGGTTACTGAAGGTGTTATTAAACGTAGCGCGCCTATCCGTGTACTACGTGAAAACGTGGTTATCTATGAAGGTGAGCTTGAGTCACTTCGTCGCTTTAAAGACGATGTAGCTGAAGTTCGTAACGGCATGGAATGTGGTATCGGTGTTAAGAACTACAATGACGTACGTGTTGGTGACCAAATCGAAGTATTTGAAACAGTTGAAGTACAACGTACTCTTTAATTGTTAGCTCGCTAAACTAATAAATGGGGGCTTAGCCCCCATTTGTGTATCCATTATTTAATTAGCTTATTATTAAATTTCAATAAGTTATGATTTTAGGACAAATGCAATGAGAGAATTTTCTCGCACTGATCGTGTTGCACAGCAAATCCAAAAAGAAATTGCTGTAATTTTACAACGCGAAATTAAAGATCCACGCCTAGGTATGGTGACAGTGTCAGCGGTAGAAGTATCGCGCGATTTATCTTATGCCAAAATTTTTATTACTGTGTTTAATACACAAGATGAAGATGCTGCAAAGCAAAGCGCAAAAGTACTTAATGAAGCAACAGGTTATATTCGCTCGTTACTGGGTAAGCGTATTCGTGCACGTATAATGCCTGAGTTAAAATTTTTAGTTGATAACTCACTTATGGAAGGCATGCGTATCTCTAACTTGGTGGACTCTATTATCCGCGAAGATAACGCAAAGCATGTTGATGAAGACGTAGAAAGTGTTGATGCTGCTGATGCGTCAGATAGCGAAGAGAATATTGAACACGAAGACGAAACAGATAGCGAAAAAGGCACTGATACAGATGGCAAAGCGCAGTAAAGGCCGTGCAGTAGACGGTATTTTGTTGTTAAACAAACCGCAAGGCATTTCATCAAATAAAGCACTGCAACAGGCAAAGGGTGCTTATTTTGCACAAAAAGCGGGCCATACAGGTGCACTTGATCCGCTTGCAACAGGCATGCTGCCGATTTGTTTTGGTGAGGCGACTAAATTTACGCAGTTCTTACTTGATACTGACAAAACCTATGTTGTTCGCGCTAAGTTAGGTGAACGTACAACAACATCAGACTCTGATGGTGAAATTGTCAGTACCAAAGACGTTAATGTAACGCGTGAACAGCTAACAAAAGAAATTGCTGCGTTTGTTGGCGAGTCTGATCAGTATCCATCTATGTATTCGGCACTTAAATATCAAGGCAGACCGTTATATAAGTATGCACGTGAAGGTATTGAAGTACCTCGTAAATGCAGAAAGATAAATGTGTTTAGTTTATCATTTGACGAGTTTGATGAAGAAAACAACGTATTACAAATGACGGCCCATGTATCAAAAGGGACTTATATCCGTACTATTGTAGATGACTTAGGTGAAAACCTAGGGTGTGGCGCACATGTCATAATGCTTCACAGAACTGCGGTTGGTCAGTACCCAGCAGATAAAATGGTTTCGCTCGATGACGTTGAAGCGTTATTAGCAAAAGCAAAAAGTGAAGAAATTGCACCTTCTACTTATATCGATCCATTGCTGCTACCAATTGATACTGCTTTAGTTGATTTACCTGTGGTTGAAATAACGAAAGAGCAGGGCTCGGTGTTTAGTCACGGGCAAGCAGTCGAATTACCAATAACGTTACCTGATGGTTCAATTAAGGTATTGGCTGATGGTGTTTTCATCGGTACAGGCGAAGCGAATGCTAACGGTCACTTAAAAGTGAAGCGTGGACTTGCCAGTCAGCAAGATGATTACGTAAAACCTGAATAGCTAATGTTGTTATTTAAAGCTGGCTATTAGCCATACGGTGGGATAATTAACTTGTAGTTATCTCCATACTTGGTAGAATACGCCCGCTTAATCGTTTTGGCTGAATTAGTGATCGGCTAAGACACCTTTTAAATTTAATTTTTGGAGTTATTATGTCACTAAGTAATCAAGAAAAAATCGATATCATTGCTAAATTTGCACGTGCTGAAGGCGACACTGGTTCACCTGAAGTACAAGTAGCTTTACTTACTTTTGATATCAACAAGCTTCAAGGTCACTTTGCTGACCACAAGCATGACTTCCACTCACGTCGTGGTCTGCTTCGTAAAGTAAGTACTCGCCGTAAACTGCTTGATTACCTTAAAGGTAAAAATATCACGCGTTATACTGCATTAATCCAAGAGCTTGGCCTACGTCGCTAAGAACTTGATTACAGAAAAAGGAGCTTTTTAGCTCCTTTTTTTGTGCCTAAAATTCTTCTAAAGACCTACAATATAATTTATACCAATTGGTATAAACTTCTTGAATTTCAAAATAAAAACCCCACTATTCAAAGTAACAAAAATGATTTTAAATACGAGTTTAGAGTCGTGTTTATCTGATTGCTAAGCTCGCATTTTAACGGTGCTTTGGTATATACTACGGCCCAAGCTAAAAAGGTTTAGCTTGATTATTTACGTCATCGCCAATTGTAGTACTTAATTGATTTTAAAATAAATACAATTAAGTACTGTAATTGGTACTTTGATGGCAACTTACTTAAGAACACATTTAAGGAACATTTTAAGTGCAAGCAATTATTAAAAAATTTCAACTTGGTCAACATACAGTTACGCTAGAAACTGGTGCAATCGCTCGTCAAGCAGACGGCGCTGTACTTGCTAGCATTGGCGATACTTCAGTTTTAGTTACTGTTGTTGGCAAGCGTGAAGCACAACCAGGTCAAGACTTTTTCCCACTAACAGTTAACTACCAAGAGCGTATGTACGCTGCTGGTCGTATCCCAGGTGGTTTCTTAAAGCGCGAAGGTCGTCCTAACGATGGCGAAACACTTATTGCACGTCTAATTGACCGTCCAATTCGCCCACTTTTCCCAAGCGGTTTTGTAAACGAAGTACAAGTTATCGCGACAGTTGTATCTGTAAACCCTGAAATTCAACCTGATATGGTTGCGATGATTGGTACTTCAGCTGCACTTGCTATCTCTGGTATCCCGTTCAGTGGCCCAATTGGTGCATCTCGTGTTGGTTACATCAACGGCGAATACGTACTTAACCCTACACTTAAAGAGCTTGAAGAAAGCCAACTTGATTTAGTAGTAGCGGGTACTGATAAAGCGGTACTTATGGTTGAATCAGAAGCTAACGTACTTGCAGAAGACGTAATGCTTGGCGCTGTTGTATATGGCCATGAGCAATCTCAATCGATCATCACCGCAATCGAAGAATTTAAAGCGCAAGCAGGTAAGCCTACTTGGGATTGGACTGCACCAGCTAAAAACGTTGCACTAGAAGATAAAGTAGCAACTATTGCTGCTGAAAAAGTAGGCGCAGCTTACTTAATCACTGATAAAGTAGCGCGTAAAGAAGCTCTTGGTGAAGCTAAAGATGAAGTTGTTGCAGTATTAACAGCTGAACTTGCTGAAGGCGAGTCTTTAGACAAGCAAGAAATTGGCAAAATCTTCGGTTCACTTGAGAAGAAAATCGTTCGTGGCCGTATCGCTGCTGGCGAAAAACGTATCGATGGTCGTGAACCAGATATGATTCGTGCACTAGACGTAATGACTGGCGTATTACCGCGTACTCACGGTTCTGCTATCTTTACACGTGGTGAAACTCAAGCGTTAGTAACAGCGACACTTGGTACAGAACGTGATTCACAGTTAATCGACGATTTAACGGGTACTCATAAAAACCACTTTATGCTTAACTATAACTTCCCTCCATTCTGTGTAGGTGAAACTGGTTTTGTTGGTTCTCCTAAGCGTCGTGAAATCGGCCATGGTAACCTTGCTAAGCGTGGTATTGCTGCTGTAATGCCAACATTGACTGAATTCCCATATTCAATCCGTGTAGTATCTGAAATCACTGAATCAAACGGTTCATCTTCAATGGCTTCTGTGTGTGGTACTTCACTTGCACTTATGAATGCTGGCGTTCCAATTAAAGCGTCTGTTGCGGGTATCGCAATGGGTCTAGTTAAAGAAGACGAAAAATTCGTTGTTCTTTCTGACATCTTAGGTGATGAAGATCACTTAGGTGACATGGACTTTAAAGTTGCGGGTACTGCTGCGGGTATTACTGCACTTCAAATGGATATCAAAATCGAAGGTATCACTCAAGAAATCATGCAAATTGCGCTTAAACAAGCAAAAGCTGCACGTTTACATATCTTAGAAGTGATGGATGAAGCGATTTCTGCTCCTTCTGAAGAGCTATCAATGTTTGCTCCTCGTATCTACACAATGAAGATCCCACAGAAGAAAATCGCTGAAGTTATCGGTAAAGGTGGCGCAACTATTCGTCAGCTTACTGAAGAAACGGGCACAACGATTGAAATCGGTGATGACGGTACAATTAAAATTGCCGCTACAGATGGCGAAAGTGCAGCCAATGCAATTAGCCGTATTGAGCAATTAACAGCTGAGCTAGAAGTAGGTACTATCTACGAAGGTAAAGTTGTACGTATCGTAGATTTCGGTGCGTTTGTAAATATTCTTCCAGGTAAAGATGGTTTAGTACATATTTCTCAAATTAGTACTGAGCGCGTTAATAACGTGGCTGATCACCTTTCTGAGGGTCAAGAAGTTAAAGTTAAAGTACTAGAAGTAGATCGCCAAGGCCGTGTACGTCTAAGTATTAAAGAAGCAATGGAATCAGCAGCACCTGCAGCTGACGCGACAACTGACGCGTAATTGCTAACTTATCAATCTAGTTATATTAGCTAGATAGTAAAAAAGGGGCTGTTTAGCCCCTTTTTTTATGCTTTAATGAAACCTTATAAGATAAGGTCTGTCTTATATTTATCGCGATATATCTAGGTATTAAGGATTTTAATGATACTCAAACATTTAGCTTTGGCATCTTTTGCTATTTTGTCTTTAAGCGCTTGCCAAACGACTACAGAATCAGAACCAACCCCGATTGTTAATGTGCCCTTTACTGCACCTTTAGTTTCTGATTTTAGAAGCGAAATAGCTATTGCACGTTATTCTGAACTACTTAATCGAGCAGACTTAAGCCCTGAGCAACAGGCAAAGCTGTATTACGACCGTGGCGTATTATTTGACAGCTTAGGTATGACTACGCTTTCACGTATTGATTTTAACCGCGCAGTAAAGCTTAAGCCCGATCTTGCTGAGGTGTATAACTTTTTAGGTATTCAACATACGTTAATGCAACAATATGAAAAAGCTTATGAATTTTTCGACTCAGCATTAGAGCTTGATGAAGGGCATGAGTATGCTTATTTAAATCGTGGGATAGCGCTTTATTATGGCGATCGTGCAAGTATAGCTAAAAGTGACTTTATTGAATTTTTGGCGCGCTCTCCAAATGATCCTTATCGTGTGTTATGGCTTTATTTAGCGCAGGCTCAAGATAATAAAGAGCAAGCACTTGTAGAGCTTAAAGCGAATGCAAAAGCGCTGGATGAGTCACAATGGGCATATCAGTTAATTGCTCTTTTTGTCGGAGATATGAGTGAAAATACGTTCTTATCGGGTATAAGCGATGGTGTTAAATCAGAGCAAGAATACGCGCAGCGTTTATGCGAGGCTTATTTTTACTTAGCTAAATTACATCAAGCAGCGGGTAATAATTATCTAGCAGCTGATTACTTTAAATTAGCTCTTGCAACTAACGTGCATGAATTTATTGAATACAAATATGCGCGTTTAGAGCTTGAACTAATGACAGATGAAAACGCCGGTTAATATTTTAAAGTTAGTTGGCATATTACTCTGTAGTTTACTCATAACAGCATCGAGTAATAGATCTAATGAAATTGGCTTTTGGCAGGTTTTAAATGCAAAAGCCAATCCCATTGCAAGCTTTTGGTTATTTCCCCGTTATTTTTCGACGCATTTAAAACAACTCCCGCAGAGCACATTAGCTTTGCTAGCGCGGAACAAAATTCCTTTAGCACAATACGAATATTCATTAACTTTATTAGGCAGGGGGCAAAGCGAAACCGCTAAGCTATTTTGGCTGCCTAGTTTAGGCAGTTTAACTTCTCAACAGAACATAGAATTAGCTGAGCAGTTACTTGGGCAATCGCGTTGGGGTGATCTGAAATTATTAGTTAATAAGAATCGCCTTCCACGCAGTGATGTTTTAGGTCATTTAAACTTAGAAGTAGGTAAGTCTTATCGCGTTATACCTACGCTATTTTTACAAAGGCTTGGTTTTTTATCAGTCAATCCGAATGTTGAACCAGATCCTCAATGTAGATTTAACGTTTTAATGATGAGCGATCATCGCAGCGGTCTTTATAAACTAGCTGAATTGGTAAACATTTTTGATAAGCAACCAGAGCCCGCTAAGAATGTCTTTTGTTTTTCTAAGCCTATGTATGTTGCAGGGGCTATTGATTGTAATAATGAAGCCACTAAAATGGCGCAGTGCAACTGGCCTTCATCATTACTAAAAAAGCACCTTCCTGATAACTTCGATTTTATAATAATGATGCCAAAATACGGTAGCGCTAATGTTAGAAATGAAATAATGCATTTGAGCTCTCAAGCAAATTATACGGTGTTTTTGCATGAGCTAATGCATTTTAGTGGATTTGAAGACGAATATGTTTTACCACTATCGAAACAAGCATGGTTGTGTAAAAAAAGTGGATTGGTTGCGCCTAACTTATTTATTTCTCATGGTGAAATGCCTCCAAGAGGTTGGCATAAAAGCCAAAGTTGTCAATACTATGGTGTAGCTTATAAACCAAGTAAAAAATGGTCTATTATGCAGTATCAACAATTAGGACTCTCAGCGCAATACAGGACACTTTGGTTAAAACATCTAGATATGACCAATGGTCATATCTCTCGTTACTTTGATACGCTTACACCAGCAAACAAGGCTATATTGAATTAACAATTTTTAATATTAGTTTACGGTTTTTTTATGCTTTAAAAATTGTTGATTCTTACTTGAAAAACATCCATATAGACCCGCTTTTTATAGACAAAATAAGTGTTTTTCAGTATAACTATATCTATTAATGTCGTTAAAAAACAGGCAGTAAAAGCATCACTTAGTTCTAAATGGGTGACGTCCTGATAAATTTATGATTATAAAAGGCCCTATATTATGACTTTGCTCTGGATACCCTTGTTATCCTTAATTGGCAGTGTTATTTCTGCATGCACAGGTAAGCTCTCTCGCAATCAAAGCGCTAGCTTAACGGCTCTTGCGCCTTTAACTGCTTTGGGGATTACTCTATACCATGCACCTGCAGTTTTAGCGGGCGAAACTATTCGTTATTCTTTGGCTTGGATCCCTTCAATTGGGCTTGATTTATCGCTGCGATTAGACGGCCTCAGTTTATTGTTTATGTTTATGATTTTAGGCATAGGCTTGCTTGTTATTTTATACACTCGTTACTACCTCAGCGCTAATGACTCCATGGCCAAACTATACAGTTATTTAATGTTGTTTATGACCGCAATGCTTGGCATTGTGATGTCAAATAATGTTATTCAACTTTGGTTATTTTGGGAATTAACCAGTATTAGTTCATTCTTGTTGATTAGTTTTTGGTGGCATAAATCGGAAGCTCGCAAAGGCGCGCGCATGGCACTGGCTGTAACAGGTGCGGGCGGTTTAGCGTTACTTGCTGGGTTAATGTTACTCGGTGATATTGTTGGCAGTTACGACCTTGATGTTATTTTAGCAAGCAAGGCAATCATTCAATCGCATGAGTTATACGAGCTAGCATTGGTATTAGTGCTATTAGGTGCGTTTACCAAATCGGCACAATTTCCGTTTCATTTTTGGCTACCACATGCAATGGCTGCACCTACGCCAGTAAGTGCGTATTTACATTCTGCGACTATGGTAAAAGCCGGTATATTTTTATTGGCGCGTTTTTACCCTGCTCTAGCGGGTACCGAGACGTGGTTTATCCTAGTGGGATTAACGGGTTTAGCTACGTTATTATTTGGTGCTTATATTGCGCTCTTTAAACATGACTTAAAAGGGTTGTTGGCGTATTCAACAATAAGTCATTTAGGTTTAATAACGCTGTTGTTAGGTCTTGATACTGAGCTTGCGACCGTTGCAGCCATTTTTCACATAATAAACCACGCAACATTTAAAGCCTCACTCTTTATGGCAACGGGTATTATTGACCATGAAACAGGCACGCGTGATATGCGTAAGCTCAATGGGATGTGGCGATACTTACCTTACACAGCAACTCTCGCCATGGTTGCTGCAGCTGCAATGGCCGGTGTACCGCTGTTAAATGGCTTTTTATCTAAAGAAATGTTCTTTGCAGAAACCTTGCACCAGCAAGTACTCGGCTCTATGTCATGGTTGATCCCAGTGCTGGCAACGGTTGCAGGTGCATTAGCAGTTGCGTATTCAGCACGCTTTATTCATGATGTATTTTTTAATGGTGAACCGATTGATTTACCTCGTACACCACACGAACCACCGCGTTATATGCGTGTACCAATAGAAATATTAGTCGTGATTTGTTTATTGGTAGGCATGTTTCCACACTTCACTATTGACGGTATTTTATCGGCTGCGTCTTTAGCTGTACTTGGCAAAGAAATGCCTGTTTATGAATTGGCTATTTGGCATGGATTTAATTTACCACTGTTGATGAGTGCAATGGCTATTGTTGGTGGTTTGTTTATTTACATTAATCGTAAATACCTATACCAATTTCAAGCATCGTTACCCCCACTTAATGCTAAGAAAACATATGAGCGGGTGATCTTAACCGTCATTGCTTGGTGTCAGTCAAAAATAAATAGCACAGAAAATGGCTCATTGCAGCGCTACCTTGTAATTATGTTAGTTGTCGTATTATTGTGTGCAGGTTGGCCATTATTTGAAATGCAGCAATTGGCCGGTAGTATGCCGCGTACTCCTGTTGATGTGCACAATGCGATTGGTGCAGGCTTGTTGATTATTGGTGCCCTCGCTACAGTTCTTTGGCACCGTTCTCGAATGGTATCGTTGTTAATGCTATCCATTGTGGGGCTAATGGTGTCGGTTTTATTTACACGTTTTTCGGCACCTGATTTAGCGCTTACCCAACTAACAGTTGAGGTTGTGACTATTATTTTGCTTATGCTGGCGTTGTTTTTCTTACCGCAGTATACGCCCAAAGAATCGAGTTCATTACGAATTCTACGAGACCTAGCAATAGCCTCTACACTGGGGGTCGTTATTGCGAGCATTTGTTATGCGCTACTTACTCGTCCATTAGATTCAATCTCCGACTTCTTTATCGCTAATGCAAAAATAGGTGGTGGGGGTACCAACGTGGTTAACGTTATTTTGGTCGATTTTAGGGGCTTTGATACACTTGGTGAAATTACGGTATTGGGTATCGCTGCTTTAGGTATATTTAAAGTACTCTCTAGAATTCCATTATTTATGCCAGCCAGTGACGGCGAAGGTCGCCCATGGGCACGAGAGCGTCATCCAATATTACTGGCAAGTATTTCACAAAGCTTACTACCACTTGCGTTATTAGTCTCAGCGTATATTTTCTTACGCGGTCATAACTTACCAGGTGGTGGATTTATTGCTGGGTTAGTAACGTCTATCGCGTTTATTTTGCAATACATGGCGCATGGTACTTCATGGATAAATGAACGCTTTGATGTTAATTACCGTAAAATTATAGCTTCAGGTATTGGTATTGCACTATTTACCGGTGTAGGTAGCTGGTTCTTCGATAAGCCATTTTTAACAACGTGGTTTGATTACTTTGATATTCCATTTATCGGTAAAACAGAGCTTGCCAGTGCAATTGTGTTTGATTTAGGTGTATACCTCACTGTTGTTGGCGCTACGCTAATGATTTTAGCAAGCTTAGGTAATATGACAGCAGATACCCAGAAAAAAGAGGTAAATATTTAATGGAATTATTGTACGCATCTTGCGTTGGAGTATTAGTCAGTTGCGGTATATTTTTACTGCTAAGAGCTCGTACGTTCCCTGTTGTACTTGGGCTTACTATGATTTCATATGCTGTGAACTTGTTTTTGTTTTCAGCAGGGCGTCTTGCTATTAATAAAGCGGTAGTACTTGGTACAGGCGCAGAATATGCCGATCCGTTACCACAAGCATTAGTGCTTACTGCTATTGTAATTGGTTTTGCAATGACTGCATTTGTGGTTATTTTGGCAATACGTGGACGCGCCGATTTAGGTAGCGACCATGTTGATGGTTATGTGCCTAATGCATCTACTGACAGTAAGGAGCAAAAATGATTCAACATTTAGCTTCTTTGCCTATTTTACTCCCCATGCTAACGGCGGTTATTTTACTGCTTCCACCATGTGGTAAAAGCGTTAAAATCCGTCGTATTGTCTCAATTGTAATGGCTATTATTACTTTTGTTGTGAGTGCGCTGCTATTAATGCATGTTCATAACACGGGTATTAATGTTTACGCGATTGGCAATTGGTCTGCACCATTTGGCATTGTGTTAGTAGCCGATATGCTATCTACTTTGTTGGTCGCGCTAACTTCCTTTTTAGGGCTGGGCGCTATTTTATATGGCAGTGCTGGCGATGACGAAAAAGGTAGCTTTTTTCATCCGCTTGTCCACTTTCTAGTCTTAGGTGTGAATGGTGCATTTTTAACGGGTGATTTGTTTAATTTATTTGTATTTTTTGAAGTACTGCTTATTGCTTCATATGCATTACTTATGCATGCGGGAGATAAACAAAATACACGTGCTGCGCTGCAGTATGTAATATTAAACTTAGTTGGTTCAAGCGTATTTTTAATTGGTTTAGGAATTTTGTATGGCGTATTAGGTACACTCAATATTGCAGATATGGCTCATAAAGTTTCGCTTCTTACTGGTGATGATGTATACCTAGCAAAAGCCGGTGGTTTATTACTACTGGTTGTATTTGCCTTAAAGGGGGCGCTGTTACCGCTGCATTTATGGCTTCCAAATACATACGCAAGTGCTAAGCCCGTAGTTGCTGCTCTATTTGCTATTATGACCAAAGTAGGTGTTTACGCTATGTTACGTGTATACACGGTTGTATTTGGCGAACAAGCTGGTGCACTTGAGCATGTTGCGCAACCTTGGCTTTGGGGTTTAGCAATTGCAACTATTATAGTGGGTGCAATTGGTGTTATAGCATCGCAAGACTTACGAAAATTAACTGCTAACCTAGTATTGGTGTCGGTAGGAACACTCGTTGCACTCGTTGCACTGCAAAATGTAAATGCCACCGCTGCGCTTCTGTATTATTTAGTGCATTCAACACTTGTATGTGCAGCGCTATTTTTACTTGCTGATTTAATTGCCACACAACGAGGTAAAGTAGCCGATAGGCTTGTAGCAGGGCGTTCAGTTAAACAGCCTTTTTTATTAGGTGTATGCTTTATTATTGCTGCGTTAACCGTCGTTGGTATGCCACCTTTATCGGGATTTGTGGGTAAAATTTGGATACTTAAAGCAACATTAAACAGTGAACAAGCCCTTTTGTTTTGGCCTGTATATCTAGTAACTAGCTTTGCACTATTAATAGCACTTTCTCGAGCAGGCACTAGCTTATTTTGGGAGTGTAAAGATAAACGCAGTGAAAGTGCTGAATATAAGAATGCTCGTTCGCTGCAAGTAATCGTAATTATAGGTTTATTAGCATGCTCTCCATTAATGGTTATTTTTGGCGGACCAATTAGCGAATACATGATGGCTGCTGCGACTCAGTTACATGACATAAATTGCGGTATTAATGCAGTACTTAAAGGAGGCATGTGATGAGATTGCAAGCTCGTTTTCGCTGGCTACCAACGCCATTTCGTAGTTTGTTTTTATTTATAGTGTGGCTGCTGTTAAATAATAGCGTGTCGGCTGGGCACTTGGTATTAGCAACGTTTTTTGCAATATCTATACCTTTACTCAGTTTCTCATTTCGAGATCCGCAACCACTTATTTTAAAACCAGGCTTAGCGTTTAAACAATTACTTATTGTGCTTTACGATATTATTGTTGCAAACTTACAGGTGTCCTTACTTATACTAGGGCCATCTAGAAAGTTACGTCCAGCTTTTATAAAAGTACCTATAGATTTAACCCATGACATGCCAATTACTATATTGGCAAGCTGTGTGTCGTTAACGCCAGGTACGGTGAGCGCTGAGGTTTACCCTATTAATGAAGCGCTAGCTGAAGGTGATGAGACAACACAGCGCTTTTTACTGATACATGTACTTGATTTAAAAGACGAAGAAGCACTTATAAAGCAAATAAAACAGCGCTACGAAGCTCCATTAAAGGAGATATTTAAATGTTAGATATCGTATTACTCATTGTTTTTTCAATGATTGGATTGTCGTTACTACTTAATTTATGGCGACTTATTATAGGCCCATCAGTACCCGATCGTGTTTTAGCGCTCGATACTATGTATATTAACGTTATTGCTTTAATTATTTTGTATAGCATCAGCATGGGAACCGGACTTTACTTTGAAGCAGCCTTGCTAATAGCTATGCTTGGCTTTATTAGTACGGTAGCAGTATGTAAGTATTTACTACGTGGCGATATAATCGAATAAGGTGAAAAGATGATTAGTGAATGGGTTGTATCAATTTTATTATTGTTTGGCGGAGCTTTTATTTTAATTGGCTCTATCGGGTTAATTAAATTGCCAGACTTTTTTATGCGTTTACATGGCCCAACAAAAGCAACAACGTTAGGGATGGCGAGTATCTTAATTGCCGCTATGGTATTTTTTGCTAATACAAAAACTGGCCTTAGTGTTAAAGAAATACTCATTACGATTTTTTTATTAATCACAGCGCCAATTAGCGGCTATATGTTAATTAAGTCTGCAATACATCATAAACTTAAGGCTAAAGAGGGCACCAAAGGCCTCGATAATATTGAAGATAGCTAACTCCTATCACTGCTTGTTTTTAAACCCGAATAACGTTAATTTATTCGGGTTTTTGCTATTTTCTCCCATTTACAACAGTATTAAATCATGTGAGTATTAAGGCCTTAAAAGCACAAAAGGATATTATTATGGGTAAGGTACTACTTCTTTCATTATTTATTTTTTCAAGCAGCTTATATGCAGCACAAACACCAAAACAGCAAAAAATAGATGAACTGATTAATGTAATGAACATGGATTCTATGGTTGACTCTATGTATGCTCAAGTAGAAGGCATGATGAAAGGTATGTCTGATCAGATGGGTGTTAAACCGTCTGAGCAAGCTATTTTTGATAAATACTATGGCGATATGACCGATGTATTAAAAACAGAAATGAGCTGGGCTAAAATGCAGCCAACAATGGTTAATGTTTACGATAAGCATTTTAATGAAGAAGAAATTAGCGACATGCTCGCATTTTACAAAACTAAAACTGGGCAAGCTATTCTTGCTAAAATGCCAGTGGTAATGCAAGAGTCTATGCAAATGTCACAAAATTTAGTGCAAGGTGCTATGCCTAAAATTCAAGCTTTAGCACAGCAACTAGGCGAAGAACTTCAACAAAGTCGTAACCAATCAAACTAACTTTTAAGCGCCCTAGGCGCTTTTTATTTCAGCTCCCAGATTATGTTTATGCCATTATTTATCTAGTTTAAAAATAGCTATTGACCTGTGTGTTACACCTAGGTTTATTATGACGCTATTGGACAACGACGGAGCTAGATTATGTATGTTAAACAACTCGCCAAATTAATGAACGTGACTGCAGACACTGTACGTCATTACACACGTGAAGGGTTATTGAATCCTGTTCGCAGTGCAGAAAATGGTTATCAAGAATATACAAAGCAAGACCAGCAACGTTTAAAGTTTATTATTAGCGCCCGCCAACTTGGTTTTTCACTCAGAGATATTCAGCAAATTGTAGATGAGTCAGAGCAGGGGAATTGTCCATGCCCATTAACACGTAAACTCATAGCTAAGCGCTTAGAAGAAACCGAAGTACTGTTTCAAGAAACACTAAAACTACGAAACAGAATGCATGCAGCTATAACGCAATGGGAGACATCAGTCGATGGTGCAAATGCCAGTGACGTGTGTAGTTTAATAGAATCGTTTGTTGATCCAATAAACGATTCCGTAAATAAGGAGCAACGTAATGACGACTAATACAAAAGACACCGCGCAAAACTTTATTATTGAAGGCGCTAATTGCGGCAGTTGTGTGGCTAAAATTGAAAAAGCCCTCAATAGCGTTCAAGGTGCACAAAATGTAGAAATGAACTTTGCACAGCGTACTGTACGTGTAGAAGGTGAAGCCTGCGAAAGCACGCTAATTAAAGCAGTCGAAAACATTGGTTATTCAGCTAAGCCAATGAGTAATGAGTCTGATCAAGATGCACTTGATGAAAAAGCAAAATCGGACGAGGCACATTACAAGAAGCTAATGCGTAATATGATATTAGCGTTAGGAGTAGGTGCGCCGTTAATGATATACGGGCTTATTTTTGACATGAGTGTGACCACCGACACACAACGAATAGCATGGTTTTTCGTTGGTATAATTACACTTGTGGTTATGGCTATATCAGGTAAGCAATTTTACAACGGCGCATGGCAGGCATTTAAAAACCATGCTGCCAATATGGATACATTAATAGCGCTTGGTACAGGTACTGCGTGGTTGTATTCAATGTTTGTAGTAATAGCACCAAACTTATTACCACAAGTTGCAAGACACGTATATTTTGAAGCATCATCGATGATCATCGGTTTAATTAGTTTAGGGCTCGCTTTTGAAGTAAAAGCACGTGGGCGCACCTCACAAGCAATTAAACGCTTAATTGGCCTACAACCAAAAACTGCACGCGTAATTCGCGATGGGCAAGAGCAAGACATCGACATTAGTGATGTTGTAAAAAATGATGAAGTACGCGTACGCCCGGGTGAAAAAATCCCTGTGGATGGCGATGTTATAGAAGGCAGCAGTACGGTTGATGAGTCAATGCTTACTGGTGAGCCAATGGGTGCCCGCAAAAAATCGGGCGACAAAGTCGTTGCCGGAAGTATTAATAAAAGTGGTACTTTATTATTTAAAGCCACGCACATTGGTAGCGAAACCACACTTGCCAATATTATCAATATGGTAAAGCGTGCACAAAACTCTAAGCCATCAATAGGGCGTTTGGCTGATGTCATATCAGGAATATTTGTACCAACAGTCATGATTATTGCGGTACTTGCGGGGCTTGCATGGTTAAACTTTGGGCCTGAGCCATCAATTGCTTATGCCGTTGTTGCGGTAACTACGGTACTTATTATTGCTTGTCCTTGTGCGCTAGGACTCGCAACTCCTATGTCGGTTATGGTAGGTATTGGTAAAGCCGCTGAGTCAGGAATATTAATTCGAAATGGCGAGTCGCTGCAAACAACATCTAAAATCACCACCATGATTTTAGATAAAACAGGTACTATTACTCAAGGCACTCCACAAGTTACCGATGTAGTTACATTTAACAACCGTGATGAAAATACAGTAATGCAACTGGCCGCAAGCCTTGAAAGTAGCTCAGAGCATCCACTGGCCCAAGCAATTACGGCACACGCTAAAAAGCAGGGCTTAACTTTAAGTAAAGTAGCCGACTTTGATGCAATTACAGGTAAAGGTGTAACCGGTAGTGTTGACGGGCAAGCATTGTTGTTTGGTAATAAAGCGCTAATGGATAAATACAATGTAGCCGTTGATGATGCAACCGAGCAAGCTCAAACCTTTGCCAGTGATGCTAAAACGCCCATGTATTTTGCAAGTAATAATAAGCTTCAAGCTATTATTGTAGTAGCTGATCCTATTAAAGAGGATTCAGTTGAAGCTATTAAACGCCTACAAAATAAAGGTATCCACCTTGTTATGCTAACAGGTGACAACAAAGCCACTGCACAAGCAGTTGCTAAGCAAGTCGGTATTGATGACTTTATTGCAGAAGTAATGCCCGATGACAAAGTAAACGAAGTTACAAAACGCCAAGCACATGGTGAAATAGTCGGTATGACCGGTGACGGTATTAACGACGCCCCCGCACTTGCGCAAGCAGATGTAGGGTTTGCAATTGGTACAGGGACCGATGTTGCAATAGAAAGTGCAGACATTACTTTAATGCGCGGATCGCTGCATGGCCTTGCTGATGCAATTGCAGTGAGTAATGCAACTATTTTAAATATTAAACAAAACCTATTTGGTGCCTTTATTTATAACGTAGCAGGTATTCCGATTGCAGCTGGCGTGTTGTATCCATTTTTTGGCATACTACTTAACCCTGTTGTTGCCGGCGCAGCTATGGCACTTTCATCGCTTACCGTGGTAAGTAACGCTAATCGCTTACGTTTTTTCAAACCAAATAAATCGTAATTTAAGCTAAGGAGTACAATTATGTTGATGATTAATATAGCTGGTGCACTGTTAATAGCCGCAATTATTTATTGGTTTTTACTTAGTCCACTAGGTTACAAACCTCGCGCCGCGATTAAATCGCCCCTAGATTGAACAAATTTCAATCCACAAAGGTCAACACGCCCTAGAGCAAACACAAAGTGATGGCAACAAAGTAACGATAGTCGTTGATAACGGTGTTTATAAGCCAGGCCATATTCAATTGGCAGCTAACAAAGAGGTTGTACTTACCTTTGATAGAAAAGACAGCGCGCCATGCGCCGAGACAGTAGTATTTCCACAGTTTGATATAAGTAAAACACTGGCAATGGGTAATGGCAATACGGTTAAACTACCTGCGCTTGAAGCCGGTGAGTATGACTTTCATTGCCAAATGCAAATGTACAAAGGCAAGTTAATAGTACAGTAGAAAAATAGTTGTTGAGCTAAACAAGTGGCTGGGTCGTATTAGTACTTATTAAGAAAATTGGAGCTTTTGTATATTGTGAATAATTTAAACCCTAAAAAATTACTAAATAGTAAATGGACGGCAACTCCTGCCATCAATAAAGAAAAGCACTTTATTATAGTCGCTGTAGAGTACGATGAAGATGCCAACGTAATAGAGTGTATTACTGAGTCAGTATTTTCTAAAAACCAATATCCAATTAGCTGGCGAGATCTAAAAGATACTCAAAAGTGGTGCCAAGGCTGGAAGTAATTTAAATCGTTTTAGTAAATCTCGCCGATAAATACAGAACTAAATTTAAGTAACCTGAACTCTGGATAATAAATCTATCTCAAGCAGCTATTTTCAGCGCTAACTGCATTGAATTTACTTGCAATAGGCCAGCTATTGACGCTTAAATTCGCCTTGTTTTTACTGAAAATCTCCGGCTAGAGAAAAATAAATTTAAATATCACTATGATTCAATACGTTAATAAATCTCTTAACCAGAGTTCAGGTTAAGTATAAAAACGTAAGAATTATTATCGCGGTTAGCAAAAAACCAGCATATGCTGGTTTTTAAGGTTAAGTAACGAATAAGTAATTATTTATACCAAACTGCATAAATATTTGATCAATTTAACGAATCAAATTGCACTATAACGTCGTTAAAAATTTTTTATTTAGAACACTAGATACAAAAATTTTTGCCTAGTTCTAGCGTAATTTTCTTAACGTTAAATAGACCTCATATATAAGCAGATTGGTATTAAGCATCTGCTAATTTTACGCGGATTTTGCTTTTATCAACACTGGTTTGGTTAAGTGCATTAATCGCAGCCTTAACTTCAATATCGTTTGGCATTTCTACAAAGGCAAAGCCTTTAGATTGGCCTGTTTCTTTATCAAGTACTAAGTTACAAGTAGTCACTTTACCGTGCTCTGCAAACAAAATACGAAGCTCATGCTCTGTTGTAGCGCGAGACAAGTTACGAACTAATAGTTTCATAATGAACCTAAATAATTATATCAGTATTAATTATCTCAACTTAGGTGGGTTTAACCTAATTTTATTTGATAAACAGTTAAAAAAACTTACCACATACAAAAATGCCGTTAGTTTAATTTATTAACTAACGGCATTTAATGACTCTAAAAGTAATTTAATACTTAGGTTTATTTATTTTACTTCTTTACCCGCAGCTTGTTGATCTGCATGGTAGCTTGAGCGTACAAACGGACCCGAAGCCGCGTGAGTAAAGCCAATTTCGTCTGCATATGCTTTTAAGCCATCAAACTCTACTGGTGGCACGTAGCGTTTAACTGGTAAGTGATGCTTAGAAGGTTGCAGATATTGACCTACAGTTAGCATGTCAACGTTGTGCGCACGTAAATCGCGAAGTACTTCTTCAATCTCGCTAATTTCTTCACCTAAACCAACCATTAAGCCTGATTTAGTTTTAACTTCTGGGTGAGCTTCTTTAAAGCGACGAAGTAATTCCAACGACCATTTATAATCGGCACCTGGGCGAGCCAGTTTGTATAAACGTGGCGCAGTCTCAAGATTGTGGTTAAACACATCTGGTGGTGTTTCGATTAAAATCTCTAGTGCGCGGTCCATACGGCCACGAAAGTCAGGCACTAAAATTTCAATAGTAATTGTTGGGTTGTGCTTGCGGATTTCGCGAATACAATCGGCAAAATGTTGTGCACCACCATCGCGTAAATCATCACGGTCAACTGAGGTGATCACGACGTAGTTTAGCTTCATATCTTTAATTGTAAGTGCTAGTTTTTCAGGCTCAGCGGCATCAGGTTTTAATGGACGACCGTGGGCAACATCACAAAATGGGCAACGACGAGTACATATTGCGCCTAAGATCATAAAGGTGGCTGTACCGTGGTTAAAACATTCAGAGAGGTTAGGGCACGAAGCCTCTTCACATACTGAGTGCAAGCCATGCTTACGTAGTGCTTGTTTTATACCGTCAATACGCTCGGTTGATTTAGGTAAGCGAATTTTTAACCATTCTGGCTTACGCAACATTTCGGTTTTTTCTGTAGGTAAAACTTTAACTGGGATCAACGCCATTTTTGCTGCGTCGCGTAGTTTTACACCTGGTTCCATTTTGACTGGTTTATTCATTCGTTTTCAAACCCTTCAGTATGCTTAACCTGTGTTGCATTAAGCTTATTGATCATGTGTTTTACCAATCCTTCACCCGCACTTTCTAGGTTTTGAGGACCATCTAATTCTTTAGTTTGCACCATATTCATGCCCGCATAACCACATGGATTAATACGTAAAAATGGACTTAGGTCCATGTTAACATTTAATGCTAAACCATGAAACGAGCAGCCACGACGAACTCTAAGTCCAAGTGATGCGATTTTACTGTCGTTAACGTAAACACCCGGTGCGTCAGCTTTAGCGTACGCTTTAATATCGTACTCGGCGAGTGATTCAATAATGCACTCTTCAAGCCACGTAACCAGTTCACGTACGCCAATTTTTAAACGACGAAGATTAAATAACACATACATCATTTGCTGGCCGGGGCCGTGGTACGTTACTTGTCCGCCACGATCCACTTTAATAACCTCAATGTCGCCTGGGGCAAGTAAGTGCTCGTCTTTACCGGCTTGACCTTGAGTGAATACACTCTCGTGCTCTACAAGCCAAATTTCATCTGGTGTATTTTCATCTCGGGTGTCGGTAAAGTCCTGCATTTTTTGCCAAATAGGCATATAACGCTGACGACCCAGTTGGCGTACGATTAAGGTGTTTTCGTTCACAATAAATCTCAACTATGGCTTAAAGCATGTGGCGTACGTCATCAATATTGCTGATCACGTTATAAATTTCTTCAATGTGTTTGCCACTTGTAACCGTTGCTACAAGGCTTACTGATTCGTAATTGCCTTTGCTGCTTGGTTTTACTTTAGGTGCGTAGTCGCCAGGTGCAATAGGTTGTAACTTAGCTAAAATTTGATCAGTTAGGTTTACGTTAGCTAAACCCATAATTCTGAATGTAAATGGGCAAGGGTACTCTAAGTACTCATCAAATTTTGTATCTTTAACAGGTTGAACCACGACGGTGACTCCTCAAACAAATAAAGTATTGGCTCTGAGCATAATGCTAGGCGCTAAACTGACAGGGTGATGACAATCCGAGTTAATGTAATAATCAATCGACATAAGTATTTGAACAATTTAACAAACTAAATCATCCCATAACGACGTTAAAGTTTTCATTTAGAACAATTAGATATAAAAACTTTTGCCTTGTTATAGTGCGATTTTTTATCGTTAAATAAACCTCATATTTAGACAGATTGATATTATTTTGAGATACCCAAAATAAAAACTCAACATGATTGCTTTATATGGGGCGCATTCTAGCATTTTTCAAGCAAAAAAAAACGCCTCATAATGGAGGCGTTTCGTTTAACTTCACAATCGCTGTGAGTTTATTTTTACACTTACATTATTTGTAAACGTAGGTAGTCATAAATTTTACTAAAGAAGCTGCCTTCTTCCACTTCTTCAAGCGTTACTAGTGGGTATTGAGCGATATCTTCCCCTTCTAATTGCAAGAATAAAGTCCCTACTTTAGTACCTTTCGCTAAAGGCGCTTCAAGTGTATTGTCTAGCTCAAAATTGGCTTTAAGGTTTTTATGCTGACCACGTGGAATAGTGATTGGTGTATCTTCTAAAATACCTAACGATACGTTTTCTTTATTACCCATCCAAATACGTTGCTCTGCAAAGCTGTCGCCTGCCTTGTACGGTGTAATTGTTTCAAAAAAGCGAAAACCGTAATTAAGTAATTTTTTATTTTCTATTTTGCGCGCACGTTCGCTTGAAGTACCCATAACAACGGCAATCAAACGCATACCGTTTTTAGTAGCCGATGTTACTAAACTATAGCCCGCTTCAGATGTGTGGCCTGTTTTAATGCCGTCTACATCTAAACTTTCATCCCATAACAGCGAGTTACGGTTATATTGCTTAATGCCATTGTAGGTATATGACTTTTGTTTATAAAGAGCGTATTCGTCTGGCACATCACGAATAAGTGCCGCGCTTAACGTTGCCATATCACGTGGTGTTGTATAGTGCTCATTAGTATCTAGGCCGTGGCTGTTGATGAAATGGCTGTTGCTCATGCCTAATTTAGCCGCATGTGCATTCATTAAGTCAGAAAATGCGCTTTCGCTACCTGCAATATGCTCAGCCATTGCAACACACGCATCGTTACCTGATTGAATAATTATTCCGTGGTTAAGCTCATCTACACTAATCTGTTTGCCTACTTCAATAAACATTTTAGACGATTCAGGAAAGTTTTTAGCCCACGCTTTTTCGCTCACAGTAACCATGTCTGTAGGGGCGATATTACCGGCTTTAATTTCAGTACCAATTACATAACTGGTCATCATTTTAGTTAAACTAGCAGGAGCGAGTTGTGTATCAGCTTCACCTTCAGCTATTACTTTACCCGTTGTAAAGTCCACTAAAAAATAGCCTTTTGCATTAACTTGAGGTGGTGCCGGAATAATTTGGGCGCTGGCTGAAAATACGGCGGCAGAACAAACTAAGCCGCATACACCTTTGAGGATTTTATATTTAATAGATTTCATCATACTCATTAATGGTTAAAGTTAAAAATTCGCGTTACGCCATTCTAAAGGCCTTACTGAGTGTAAAGCAAGAACGCGTTTTGAAATTGATCTTGTTTTAATTTTTCTAAGACTTGGTGTGCATGTTGAGCGTCTTTAATTGGACCTAAATGCAGTCTATAAATAGCGTCTTTTTTTACAATATTAGTTGGCAACTTGTATTGAAGGCGCAAGGTACTTGCCAGTGCTTCAATATTTTCCAGTGTACTTCCCGCAGCAACCTGAATATAAGTTTCATTCGTTTTAGCTGAGCTGCCTAGCGTAACTGCTTCGAGCTTAACCTTTGCTGTACCATGAGTATAGTAACCAAGCTTATAAGCGGCAGCGTACGAGAGGTCGATTATCCTGTCATCATGAAAGGGGCCACGGTCATTAACACGCACAATGACGGATTTGCCGTTACTCATGTTAGTCACACGCAAAAAACTAGGTAACGGCAGTGTTTTATGTGCAGCCGTCATAGCAAACATATCATAAACTTCACCGTTTGAAGTATGATATCCATGAAATTTACGGCCGTACCACGAAGCAATGCCTTCTTCAGAGTAGCCTGATTCATCAAGCATTGGCGTATAGCGCTTACCAAGTACTGTATATGGGCGACTCGTGCTTGCACTTTTAGTAACGTCGGTAATTACAGCATCTTGCATTTCAAGCACCGTTGGCGCTCTAAGTGGGGCTGTATCATGGCGCATATGGTAGCGGCTACCTGAATTACTACAGGCGCTTAAAAATATAATTAACAGTGTACTTAGTAACAGCTGTATATAAAGTCGCATTATTTTAAAAGCATCCTTTTGTCTGTGGCAATGGACATTATTATGCCAAAACCAGCCATTAGCGTGACCATTGATGTGCCACCGTAGCTAATTAATGGTAAAGGAACGCCAACAACCGGTAAAAGGCCTGATACCATGCCAATATTTACAAACACATAAACAAAAAAAGTGAGAGTAAGCGCGCCGGCTAGTAATTTTCCAAATGCATCTTGTGCGTTAACGGCAATATATAAACCACGGCCAATAATAAATAAATAGAGGCTAAGTAAAATACATACTCCGAACAGCCCAAACTCTTCACTTAGCACCGAAAATATAAAGTCGGTATGGCGCTCAGGCAAAAACTCTAGTTGAGATTGTGTACCTTGTAACCAGCCTTTACCTTCAACGCCACCAGAGCCTATCGCTATTTTTGACTGAATAATATGATAACCCGACCCTAGGGGATCGCTTTCAGGATCTAAAAATGTCAGCACGCGCTGCTTTTGATAATCATGCATCCCATAATGCCAAAAAGGCCACGCGGCAAGTGTTACCATTGAACTTAAAAAGCCAATTAATCGCCAACTCAAACCCGATAAAAACAATACAAATATACCAGAACTTGCAATGAGGATGGCAGTGCCTAAATCAGGTTGCTCTTTAATTAGCAGCGTAGGAAGCATAACAATCATAAAACCAATAATTAAATGCATTGGACGAGGGGGAAGGTGATTACGGCCTATATACCACGCAACCATCATAGGCACTGCTAGTTTCATTAGCTCCGCAGGCTGAAATCGAGTAACCCCTAAATCGAGCCAACGTTGCGCACCTTTTGAGCTTACACCAAATAAAAGTACTGCGACCAACATTAATAAACCAACAAAATAAAGTGGGATCACTAAGCGTTTTAGCGCAGCTGGCGATAACTGGGCTAAAACAATCATCGCAACAACAGCACCGCCCATACGCGTCATGTGCCTAATCATCATTGACGACTCTTGACCACTAGCGCTGTAAACAACCATTATGCTTCCTATCATCATCACAATCAGTGCAATAAATAGCGGCAAATCAAGGTGCATACGCATCCAAATAGAGCGTTCATCATGCAACCTAGTCATGGTGTGGTATTCCTAGCAATATTAATGGGGTTAGCTGCAAAGTAATAATCCATAAGTTGTCGAGCGATTTGGATCCCGCCATGGTTATTCTCCAATACCACAGAAACGACTATTTTAGGATCGTCAAACGGTGCAAAACCAATGTAAATGGTGTTATCTCGTTGTCGTTCTTTTAGTGATTTTGCGTCGTAACGCTCACCCTGTGCAATGCTAACTATTTGCGCAGTCCCTGTTTTTCCTGCAGAGTCGTAGCGAGTCCCTTTAAAAGCTTTATGTGCTGTGCCGGATACTTTTTTAACTGTATTGTGCATTGCATCTAAAGACACCTGCCAATGGTGTGGATTTTTCAAAATAATAGGCGGTTTTTCTTCATTATTAATTTGCGTTACATCACCGTCTTTTCTGACCACTTGTACTAAATGAGGCGGGTGATTAATGCCGCGATTAACTAATATATTAGTCGCGTTCGCAATTTGAATTGGGGTCGCCGTCCAATAACCTTGACCAATACCAACCGAAATAGTATCGCCGCGCCACCACGATTCTTTAAAGCGGCCTTCTTTCCATTCTTTTGAAGGTAATATAGCGGTCGTTTCTTCATGAATATCAATACCTGATAAATCACCGTAGCCAAAACGGGTCATAAAGTCACTTATTTTAGTGATCCCTAACCGATAGGCTGCATCGTAAAAGTAAGTATCGCAAGACTCTTCAATTGCTTTATATACATCAACGTGCCCATGACCCCAGCGTTTCCAGTCACGCCATTTATGATCCACATTAGGAATTTGAAAAAAACCAGGATCCCACATCGATGTTGTTTCATTCACTATATTTTCTTCAAGCGCTAATACTGCCATTAAAGGTTTTACCGTAGAGGCGGGAGCATAACGACCTTGTGTAGTACGGTTTATTAATGGACGGTCTTGATTAAGTAACGCTTTGTAATTTTTGCTGCTAATGCCATGCACAAATAAATTAGGGTCGTAACTTGGGTTTGAATAAAGTGCGAGCACGCCGCCATCTTTAGCGTCCATCACCACCACAGCACCACGCATATCTTTGAGCGCGTGTTGCGCTATTTGTTGTAAGCCAACATCAAGGGTAAGCACTAAGTCGCTACCTGGTTGTGGGGGGGTTATACTTAGCGTGCGGATAATTCGTCCACGATTGTTAACTTCTACGCGTTGCGAGCCAACGTTACCATGGAGTGTTTCTTCGTAGTATTTCTCTATTCCGAGTTTACCAATATCGTGAGTGGCACGGTAATTTGTATCGCGGCCTTCTTGCTCTAATTGATTGAGCTCTTTTTTATTGAGTTTAGCTACATAGCCTAAAGCATGGGTGAGGGTATCGCCAAATGAATAATAACGGGCCAGTCGTGCTTCAATACTAAACCCTGGGAATTTATGTTGATTAACCGAAAATTTAGCGACTTCAGTTTCATCTAAATGGGCTTTAAGAACCTGTGATTTAAAACGGCGCGTATGTTTTATATCGTCTAAAAAGTCTTCTTTTTCTTGCTCAGTAAGCGCGATTAATTTACTTATTTGCACAAGTGCTTTGGCTAAGTCATCCACCTCTTCAGGTATCACTTCAAGGTTATAAACAGGCTTGTTTTCAGCAAGGAGAACACCATTACGATCGTAAATTAAACCACGGTTGGGGGGGATAGGTATAACTTTAATACGATTATCGTTAGAGCGGGTTTGATAGCCATCGTGATCTTTTACTTGAATTGTATATAAATTAGAAAGCAGTACAGCCATTAACCCTAATACAAAAACAAAACCCACGAATGCACGCCTAGCAAATAAGTTTGCTTCTGCGGAGTGGTCACGAATAGTGGGTCTTTGTTTTAGCATGGCAAGAGGTTACTCGCGATGATAAGGATGGTTGTTATTTAAGCTCCAGCCTCTGTAAAGGCTCTCTGCAACAATAATGCGCACTAACGGGTGCGGTAATGTTAAATTAGATAACGACCATTTTTGCTCTGAAGCTGCAATGCACTCTGGAGCAAGTCCTTCAGGTCCGCCAATAAGTAAACTTACATCGCGGCCGTCGAGTTGCCATTTTTCCATGTTTTTAGCAAGCTGGTGAGTATCTAGCGCTTTCCCTGTGACTTCTAACGTAACAATACGATTGCCTTTTGGAATAGCCGCTAATGTTTTTTCACCTTCAATGTGTAAAATACGTTTTATATCCGCATTCTTGCCACGTTTTCCGGCTGGAATTTCAATTAACTCAAGGGCCATATCTTTAGGGAAACGGCGCTGATATTCTGCAAATCCCGTTTCTACCCATGCTGGCATTTTTGTACCAACAGCAATCATTTGTATTTTCACGTATTACTTCCAAGCATTGTCTAAAATGAGTAAGGGTCTAGCCCCACAGTTTTTCTAGATCGTAATAGATACGTGCTTCACTTTGCATTACGTGAACAACCACGTCACCTAAATCAACCAGTGCCCATTCGCCATCACTTTCGCCTTCATAACCTAGAGGTTCTGAATCTGCGTGACGTGCTTCTTTTGCTAAATGATCGGCAATTGATTGTACGTGGCGCTTCGATGTGCCTGAACAAATAACCATATAGTCAGTGATGTCAGATGTCTTTGTTACGTCAATATGAATAATGTCACGCGCTTTCATATCGTCAATTTTATCCATAGCAAAAGCGAGTAATTGTTTTGAATCCAAGGTTTTGTCTCAATTTAAAAATTTAATGGCGCGCATTTTAACACGGTAGGCGTTTTTAAGCATCAATTTGATAGAGCTGATGCATTTGTATGTAATGACTCACTGCAGCGGGTAATAGTTCATTCTTTTTATTACTTTTTTTAAGCTGTTCTCGAATAATACTCGAGGCTGCATTATGGGTTTCACCGGATAAAAAATAAAGTTTCCCAGCGAGAGTTTGTTCAAGTGCCGTTACTTCGTCTACCTTTGCATGTTGCAAGTAACTTTTAAGTTCACCATTGACACTGCAATCTTGAGCAGGGCGCTGATAAACGACGATATGGCATAGCTGCGTTATTGTTTGCCACTCAAACCATTTGTCGAGGTTGTTAAACGAGTCCATACCAATCAAAAATAAAATAGGCGTAGCTGGGTGTTCTTTACGCAATTCTTGCAAGCTAAGTAACGAATAGGATGGACCGACTCTGTTAAGCTCTCTTAAATCGAGATCAAAATACGGATAAGGTTCAATCGCCGCGTTTAGCATATTTATACGGTGCTGTGTACTAATACCCGGTGCTGCTTTATGGGCAGGTAATGCACAAGGCATAAAATAGAGTGTATTTAAATTAAATGTTTTAACGCATTGCTGCGCCATATTTAAATGCCCTAAATGGACAGGGTCGAATGTGCCACCAAAAATTGCAATCATTTCACATACACCCTTTAATTAACCGTGTGGCAAGGCATTGGGATGTCGAGCGGCTGGCAAAATTTAATACAAATATGAGCAAGCGCTTGGTAAGGTGCAATTAAATTACCTTGCTTATAACTGGCATCAAACAAAGCAACATCACTGTTTATGTGTTCAAGTGTATGCATGTTTAAACGATTTATTGCGTTTTGAACTGGGCCTTGCTGATTTTTCCAAATTGCATTTTGTTTAAATAAATTAGCAATAGGCTCGCCATTTAATAAACCAAGTTGCACATTTATAAGTGTAGTAAGTTCTTTGGTTATAGCCCACAAAATGCTCACCACTTCGGTGTTATCACTGGCCAGTTTGTTTAATACTTTAATAGCTTGTTTAGCGTGGCCATTTAATAGGGCGTCGCTTAAATCAAAAATATCGAACTTGGCCTGATTTAATAGCCCTTGCATGACTAACTGCTGATTAATAAGCGCATTGCCGTGTAATAACGAAAGTTTTTCGAGTTCTTGAAAACACGCTAATAAATTACCTTCGGTGGCATTTATTAAGCTAAGTTTGGCATCGTTTTGCATGTTAAGCGATAAGCGTTGGCACTGCTCGTCAAGCCATCGTTTTACATGTGAGCCAGTTAGTGGGTAGCAAGGGACAAATACACCAAGCTTATCGAGAGCTTTAAACCACGCACCGCGTTGTACTTCTTGACTAGCCTTAGCGCCTTTAATAATAAGAATGGTATCAGGGTTGACCAGTTCAATAACTTTTTTAAATGTGTTACTGCCAACAATACCAGGTTTTTGTTGGTTTAAATCAAGCTCAATAATAGTACGTGCGCTAAACAGTGACATGCTTTGGTACTGAGCTATAATCTCTTGCCAATCAAATCCTTGCATTAAAGTAAATTTAATTACTTCATCAAAGCCTTGCGCTTTAGCCGTGTCGCGAATTTGCTGTACACACTGCGCTTCTTGAAAAGGCTCCTCCCCAAATACTAAATAAAAGGGCTTTAGCCCTTTATTTAGTTCGCTCGGTAGTTGATTTGCGTAGCAGCGCATTAGAGTTGCGACAGCTCTCTAACAATACGACGACTAGCTTGCTCACGAATTTCGCTAATGAGTAGCTCAAGCTCTTTTGCTTTAGCTAACGCATGATCTGGATCGTCTTGATAATTACGATAAAGCTCGAAGCGCTTTTCTATTGCGTTTTCGCCTGGGCGCTTAACAATATACGATACGCCATAAGCAAGTTCGTATTCAGCAACTTGACCATTTTTAAATAACGAAAGTGTTTGACGTTCAACTGTTTCTTGACGTAAATACAATTGAGCTTTGCCTTTAGCTGACGGTATTAGCTCTACATTACTGGCTTTTAGCTCGTTTTTAAGGCTTTCGAACAAGGCCGATTTTTCATCATCGCCTACTAGTGTTAGCTGTTTTAAGTTATCAGGCAGGCTCGAGGCTTTCTTAAAATGAAAGCCACAGCTCGATAACAAAAAACAGACTAGCACTAAGGCTAGTCCATTTTTAATGGCGTTAAATGTCGCCATGTTAGTTAGCTACCACGTTAAGTAGTTTACCCGGCACATAAATGATTTTACGAATAGTTGCGCCATCAGTAAATTTAGTGACGTTAGATTCAGCAAACGCAAGGGCTTCTACTTGCTCTTGTGTAGCATCTGCTGCAACTGTTAACTTAGCGCGAAGCTTACCGTTTACTTGGACAATAATTAACTTTTCGTCTTCAACAAGTGCCGACTCATCAACTTTTGGCCATGCTGCATCTAAAATTTCGCCTTCTTTGCCAAGCTCTTTCCAAAGCTCATGCGATAAATGCGGCGTTATAGGTGCAAGCATAATAACAAGCGCTTCAAGCGCTTCGTTTGCAATCGCCACATCTTGTGCATCTGTAAGCGGTGCTTTCAATAATTTATTAGAAAGCTCCATAATAGCTGCAATAGCGGTGTTAAAGGTTTGACGGCGTTCAACATCGTCAGTCACTTTAGCAATCGCTTTATGTAAATCGCGACGAAGTACTTTTTGCGGATTAGTGAGCGCTGATTTATCAAGTGCTTGGTAACCCACAGTTTTAACGTCTACCGCGTATTTCCATACACGTTTTAAGAAACGATGCGCGCCTTCAACACCCGAGTCTGACCATTCAAGCGTTTGCTCTGGTGGTGCTGTAAACATCATGAATAAACGCACTGTATCTGCACCGTACTGGGCAATTACATGTTGTGGGTCTATACCGTTATTTTTAGATTTAGACATTTTGCTCATGCCAGATGAGAATACCGGTTCGCCATCTTCTTTATGCCATGCTTTAGTTACGCGGCCTTTGTCGTCGGTTTCGGTATTTACATCACTTGGCGAAATCCAAATATCACCGCCTTTTTCATCTTTACGATAAAATGTTTCAGCAAGTACCATACCTTGACAAAGTAAGCGGTCAAACGGCTCGTCTGAGTTTACTAAACCAAAGTCACGTAATAATTTATGAAAAAAGCGCGAGTACAATAAATGTAAAATAGCGTGCTCAATACCACCAATGTATTGGTTTACTGGCAACCAGTAGTTAGCAGCAGCAGGGTCAAGCATGCCTTCGTTGTAGCGTGGGCTACAGTAGCGTGCGTAGTACCAAGACGATTCCATAAAGGTGTCAAACGTATCAGTTTCGTGAAACGCAGGTGCGCCATTGACTGTTGTTTTAGCCCACTCTGGGTCTGCTTTAAGTGGTGATGTTACACCGTTCATTACCACGTCTTCTGGTAAGCGAACGGGGAGCATATCTTCTGTTGCAGCAAGCTCTTTGCCTTCTTCGTCGCTAAGCATTGGGATTGGTGAGCCCCAGTAACGCTGGCGGCTAACACCCCAGTCACGCAGGCGGAAGTTTACTTTACGCTCACCCACACCGAGTGCTTCTAATTTATCGGCAATCGCTTTAAAACCAGCGTCAAAATCAAGGCCGTTAAATTCACCTGAATTTACAAGTACACCTTTATCGGTAAATGCTGATTCTTTAAGGTTTACTTCAAGGTCTGAACCTTCAACCGGTGCAATGACTTGTTTTATATCAAGACCGTAAGCGGTTGCAAATTCAAAATCGCGTTGATCGTGTGCAGGTACTGCCATTACAGCGCCTGAGCCATAATGCATTAATACAAAGTTAGCGACCCAAATTGGTACTTGCTCGCCCGTTAATGGGTGAGTGGCGTAAAAGCCTGTTGCTATGCCTTTTTTCTCCATTGTTGCCATATCTGCTTCGGCAACTTTGGTGTTTTTGCATTCTTCAACAAACATTGCAATAGCATCGCTATTTTTAGCGGCTTCTTGTGCAATCGGGTGGCCACCGGCAACAGCAACATAGGTAACACCCATAAAGGTATCTGGACGAGTTGTGTATACGCTAAATGTTTCGTCGTTATCGGTGCGCTTAAATTCAATATCACACCCTTCAGAGCGGCCAATCCAGTTGCGCTGCATTGTTTTAACTTGCTCTGGCCAATCTTCAAGCTTATCTAAATCGTCAAGTAGCTCTTGTGCGTAGTCGGTAATTTTAATAAACCACTGTGGAATTTCTTTTTGCTCAACCACAGCGCCTGAACGCCAACCGCGACCGTCAATAACTTGCTCGTTTGCCAATACTGTCTGATCCACTGGATCCCAGTTAACTGTCGACATTTTTTTGTACACTAGGCCTTTTTCGTAAAGCTTAGTGAAAAACCACTGCTCCCATTTGTAGTATTCTGGGTGGCAGGTTGCAATTTCACGATCCCAGTCATAACCAAAACCTAATTGCTTAAGTTGGTTACGCATGTAGTCAATGTTCTCGTAAGTCCACTTTGCTGGTGCTGTTTTGTTTTTAATAGCAGCGTTTTCTGCAGGTAAACCAAACGCATCCCAACCCATAGGTTGCATTACGTTTTTGCCTTGCAGGCGCTGGAAACGAGAAACAACATCACCAATGGTGTAGTTACGCACATGACCCATATGCAGTCGACCACTCGGATAAGGGAACATAGAAAGGCAGTAATACTTTTCTTTGCTCTCATCTTCAGTGACTTTAAATACCTGGTTTTCTTCCCAGTAGCTTTGTACTTTTGACTCTATATCTTGCGGGTTATATTGCTCTTGCATCTATGGTTCCAGACTTCTTGCAAACTAATAAAAAATTGCCGTTAGGATACCCCAAATAAAACACTATTCACAGCGTCAAAAACATGCTTTTATTAAATTGTAACTTTCAGTGCAGGTTAACCTGCCTTTTTATACTGTAGTTAGCTAAAAACATAAGTTACAGACTGATTTAACAGCAATTTTGAAGGAGTAAAAAATGACTGATTACAAAACATGGCTTGGCAGTTTTACCCATTGGCTAAAAGAGGTGAAAGAGCATGGTGTAAAAGACGTGATTTCTGGGTTTGTTGGATCTGAGCAGGCACTAAAAGATTTAAGCCAAGAAAGATATGAGCTTTATAAAAGCTATTTAAAGAACGACATTGAACATCTTGTAGAGCACGAGGCTCATTATAATTCACTTGCATGGCAAGAACTTAAAGAGTCTATTTGGCTTGAACTATCGCACATAGAAGATAAAACACAGCTTGAATGGCAATCGTTAAGTCAAGATTTTAAGCATAATGGTGTGTATCACGTAGGCGAATGGATAGCCATAGGCACATTAGTATGTAAGAATTGTAACCATAGCCACGACATTTATCACGCGACGCAAATAACGCCTTGCATAGAATGTGATTCAATAGAGTTTAGCCGCAAGGCTTTGCAACCCTAAATAGTAGTATTGAGTGGCGCTAAGCCACTTAATGCATTTAAAGCCAGTGAATATGCTGGTAAACAAAGAAGTTAGAATGACGAAAAAATTGCTGCCATTACCTGTATCTGCACTCGCACCGAGTATTTCGACTCATCATGTAAACACATGTATGAGTAATCCATATCCAGAGCCACTTACTTTTATAGGCCAACAACGTGCCCAAAGTGCGCTAGATTTTTCCTTGGGGATGGACCTACCTGGTTATAACGTTTATGTAATGGGCGAGGCGGCTCATGGGCGTTATACACTCGTAAAAGATAAACTCAAACAACATGCAAAAGATAGAGCGACACCTAACGAATGGTTATACGTAAATAATTACGCCGATCACCGAGAGCCCATTGCATTGTTTATGCAAGCAGGGCAAAGCAAACTACTCAGTGACGACATCGACTCATTTTTAGATGAAGTGCTCGATACGTTTCCCGCTGCATTCGATAACCCAGCGTATCAACGCAAGAAAAAATCAATCGATCGCGAATTTAATGACGCTTACGACAGCGCCATCACGGCTGTAGAAATAGCGGCACTTGAGCAAAGCGTTGCACTAGTCGAAGAAAAAAGCTCAGTAGGGTTTGCACCACTTGTTGACGGTAAACAATTAAGCGACAGTGAATTTGGCGAACTTGAAGAAACATTACGCGAAGAGTTTTTTGAAAAAATAGAAAAGCTAGAAGACGCACTAATAGAAGCGTTAATAGAATTGCCGCGTTGGAAGCGTGAATCAAAAGAAAAACTTCGTAATCTTAAAAAGTCGACTGCAGAGCAAGCCACTAAACCACTTCTAAAAGATTTAGAACATAAGTACGCCACACACATTGGCGTACTGCGTTATTTAAAAGATATACGCGTTGAAATTATCGATGCTGTACTTGAATGGCTAGATGACGAAGATGAAAGTGAAGAAAGCAAAGAAGACTTTGACCGCAAAGGCATGCTGACCGACTTTTTTGCACCCAATATTTTAGTTGAGTTTAAAGAAGACGATGCAGCGCCAGTGGTGTATGAGCCAAACCCAACCTTTGGTAACATATTTGGTAAAATTGAATACGCGACATCACAAGGCACGTTAATTACGAGTTACCGGTCAATTCAGCCAGGTGCATTGCATCGTGCTAATGGCGGTTACTTAATAATGGATGCTGAAAAAATAATGGCAAACCCGCAAGTGTGGGATGGTTTGAAATTGTGTTTAAAAACGCATCAGATAAAAAATGATTTACCGTATCAAGATAGTACAGTCGGGACGAGTTTTACACTTCGCCCGCAGCTCATTCCGCTTGATGTGAAAATTATTTTATTAGGCTCTCGCGAGTTGTACTACACCATAGGTGAATACGACGAAGAATTTGCTGAACTATTTAGAGTATTAGCCGACTTTGACTACTACCTGCCAAGCAGCGATAAATTACAGTACCAGTTTATTACCAAAGTTACAGAGTATTGTGAGCAAACTTTAAAATGCACCACTACGCAAGCGGCGATGGTGAGGTTACTTAAATTTAGCTATCGACAAGCAGAGCATCACAATAAATTATCTGCTCGTTTTGCTGATGTTTTAGAGCTTGTTGCAGAGGCGAGTTACTACGCCAAGCAAGATAATCAAACATTAGTTGATGCGCACCATATTGATGAAGCTATTGAAGGCAAGCAATACCGTACCGGTCAAATTAGCGAAAATATGCTAAGTGATATAAAAGAAGGTCACACGCTTATTGCAACCGACGGCCAAGCTATTGGTAAAGTAAATGGCTTAACGGTACTGCACATTGGTGACACTTCATTTGGTACACCGGCGCGTATTACGGCAACCGTTTATGCCGGCGCTGATGGGGTCATTGATGTAGAACGTGAAGCCGAGCTTGGCAAAGCAATTCACTCAAAAGGGGTGATGTTGCTTACTGGTTATTTAGGCAATAAATACGCCCAGCACTTTAGCTTAACGCTTAGTGCAAACATTGCTATTGAGCAAAGCTATGGTTACATAGATGGCGATAGTGCATCTTTAGCTGAGCTTTGTGCACTTATATCATCCATCACTAGTTTGCCTATTAGCCAGTCTATCGCGCTTACAGGTTCTATTAACCAACACGGTGATGTACAAGCCATTGGCGGCGTAAACGAAAAAATAGAAGGCTTTTTTAAACTGTGCAAAATGCGTGGCTTAACTGGTTCGCAAGGCGTTATCATTCCTAAATCAAACCAAGTTAACTTAGTGCTAGACGATGAAATACTCAACGCAGTAGAAAGTGGTAAATTTAATATTTACGCGGTAGAAACTGTTGATCAAGCGCTTAACTTACTGATGGATATAGAAGCAGGCGATATTATTGATGACCAGTATCCAGAAAACTCAGTAAACGGTATTGCGCTTGCTCGCCTAAAAGAGATTGCCGACATAGTAAACGGCGATGATGAAAAAGACGAAGAGCTAGATAATGAAAAGCTAGGCAACGAAAAAGGTTAATGATGATCAATATAATTTTGGCGGTGGTAATCGCTATTTTTTGTTTTTTAATATTTCAAAATAGTAAAAAAGCAAAACAACAAGCAGGCATAAATGCACAAATAGGCGCTGACTATTTAGCGGCTAACGCAAAAGTAGAAGGGGTAGTTGAAACCGCTTCTGGCTTGCAATACAAAGTAGTGCACAAAGGTGAAGGCGTAAATAAACCAACGTCAACAAGCATGGTTAACGTGCATTATCATGGCACATTAATCGATGGCACTGTGTTTGACAGTTCAGTAGAGCGTAAAACACCGATTAGTTTTGGGTTGCACCAAGTGATTAAAGGGTGGACAGAAGGCTTACAGCTAATGAGCCCAGGCGATAAATATACTTTTTATGTACCGCACCAATTAGCATACGGCGAAAAACGTGTGGGGAGTATTCCTCCTGCCTCAGTACTTATTTTTGAAGTAGAGTTACTGGCAATTGAGTCGTAACTTGATTTGAAGTAATTAATTGCTAAAGCCCTACTTTAATAAAGTGGGGCTTTTTGCTTTTAGTTCACGTTAAAATTTACTCAAGGATTTTAATACGAGGTCGATACCTATAATAGTGACAAAGCTATTTTAGGGATAAAATAATGAAAATTTCACCCGCACCCATTCAACATCAAGCATACAACTACAGCAACCAGCCTTTAATACAATTAGAACAGCAACGTGCTGAAGACACGTTTGAAGAAGTCCCTGAAGAAGAACCGGAGTATGTTTTATCAGAATTTTTAGACGCTAAGGTGCAAAAGTACAGTGAAGATAATGCAACATTTAGTGATCAGTATAAAAATCTAGAAAAAGCATATAAGTACTTCACGCAGCAGGTTGTTGCATTACAGGAGCAAATTAACAAGCTTAAACAGAGCCAGCTACAACGTAGCTTAACCATAGATAGTAGCGCATATGAACAAGATAAAGACGATGCCCGTTTGACTATAGATACCGAGCATATGGGTTCTAAAAAATATAAAAACGAGCAACAACAGCAGCAAATAAATATGTTAGAGCTGCAACTAGGTGAGTTAAAAACACAGCAAGCTGCACTAAAGCAACAAATGGTTGAGCTGATAATTAACGAAATGAGAAGGCGAGGCGATGACGATACTCTTTAGCGCTACTGCACGCTGGTGGGTTAGCTTTTAAACTGAATTTTACTCACTTCGAGCTTAAATTTACCTTCTTGCTTACCTGCAATCATAAAGCCGAGCTGTCTTATATCGTTAAAATCAATAGTAGGTTGTTGATCTAGCACTCTTCCGCGAAAGCTTAGCGTAAAATCGCTCGGGATAAAATTAATATTTAGCCACTCGTTTTTTACTGTTTTAAATGAGTGCGTGTACGCTGCACCATCAAGATAATCTGTGGTCCTGAGTCTGAGCTGATAAGTTTGCCCATCACCTTTAACACGCAGCATTATACCTTTAGTATTTTGACTTTGTGTATTTAGCTCCGTACGTATTGATGCAAAGCCCCCATTATTATCGAGCGATACATTGCCCGTAAACACTAAACTACCTTGCGTTTGAACCACTTGGCTATTAGATATCCCCCCCATTACAGAATCATTAACAACATACCAGCGTTGAACAGCATTAGCCTCAGTGCTTAATAGTAATGCGTTAAATATAAAAAGTGATGAAAGTTGTTTAGTGGTCATAGAGTTTTCCTAGTTGGTTTAAATAGTTAACCTGAACTCGGGTTAAGAGATTTACTAACATACTGAATCATAATTATATTTAAGTTTGTTTTTCTATCCAGAGGTTTTCAGTGAAAACAAGGCATGTTTACGCATCAGCGAGCCTATTGCACGTAAATTCAACGCAGTTAGCACTAAAATAGCTGCTTGAAGTAGGTTTATTATTCAGAGTTCAGGTTAGATATACGGTTTCGCACTTTATTTGTTCACTTATTTCAAAACTAATTTATGTGAGAGACTTTAATTAATTTTATCATTTTGATTTTATTAGCTTTACCTTGAGCTAAAAATAAAAAACGAGTAAATTGACATGGAGACCTATTTTAATAATAAAAGAATATAAATGAAAGCCAAAGAAATAGAGCAATTACAATTATCGAGCTCTGAAACTAGAGAGGTTATTACGCCATACGCCTTTAAGATTGATCAAACCTTGCTAGGTTTGCCTTTAGCAACACCTACACGACGCGCATTCGCGATAATAATTGATGTGGCACTGATATTTTTAGCCGCTAAACTCAGCGCGGCTTTAATCGCATTTGTCGCTGCAATGGCTTTTTATAAAGGCACTGCGCAGCAATACCTTCCAAAAATGTCATCGTTTTGGCGCAGAACCCTAAAAGTTTTCGCAGCAGGTTTTTTATTTGTAAGCTCGCTCACAGTGCTTTCGATAGCGATTGATTTTTTCGACGATGATAATGCTATTCAAGGGATAAAAATAGAACAAAAAGATCAGTTAAGTAGCGCTGATAAATCAATAATACGCACCTATTTAGCGCAAACAGCCGATGATAAAAACTGCGATGATGTTTGCCAAAGTGCTGATCGAGCTAATTTAGTTGGCCAATTACCAGAGCTTGCTGAAATTGATGACGCTGGAAGTATTCAAGTTACACGAGCATTATTGCACTTAATGGTTATAGCTGATGATGAGCCAATTGCAGCAGATGATTTTAAAAATAATGATTTAGAGCAAGAGAGCGTTTCGGACGAACTTATAGCTGAGAGAAACATAATTGAAAAAGTTGAAAAAGAAAAAACCTTAAACGAAAAAAACAAAAGCGAAGAAACAAAACCTGCAGCGAGTATTTTGCAGTGGGGCAAAGGCATTATTGAAGATTTAGGGCTGGGTTTTGGCTGGGCTGCAGTTTACTTTACGCTGTTTTCCTTACTTTGGCGCGGCCAAACACCGGGTAAAAAAGCATGCAATATCCGCGTTGTTGCCTTAAATGGTGAACCATTAGGGTTGCTTGATTGCTTTGGTCGTTACGGCGGCTACGGGGCAGGTTTTGCCACGGGCTTATTAGGGTTCCTGCAGATATATTGGGATCCAAACAGACAAGCCATTCAAGATAAAATATCAGCGACAGTGGTTATTAAAGGCGATTTAAATCAGGAAGTGAATACTCAAACGTTGTAGATGCAGTGAAAGAGTAACAAAAACTGACGAAATTATAAAAAAGTATAGCTAAAAATAAAAAAAGGTCTAAAATTAGAGCCTAATTTAGTTCTTTTTAGGTGTTTTATGAGACAAGTTTTAGCTGATTGTTCGGCAAGTATTTCAGAACTTAAAAAAAATCCAACCGCGCTTTTGAATGAAGCAGATGGTGCTGCAATAGCCATATTAAATCATAATAAGCCCGCAGCTTACTTAGTGCCTGCACAAATGTATGAGCTACTAATGGAACAACTGGATGATTATGAACTAACTAAAGTTGTTGAGAGCCGCAGAGGCGATTTATCTCAAGCGATTGAAGTTAGTATAGATGACTTATAAGTTAAAGTTTTTACCTGCGGCATTAAAGGAGTGGGGGAAGCTTGCACCTCCACTTAAAAGCCAGTTTAAAAAGAAACTTATTGAGCGTTTAGATAACCCGCATGTACGGGCCTCTAAATTACGCGGCTTTGATAATGTTTATAAAATAAAATTGCGTACGGCAGGATATCGCCTAGCTTACGAAGTTATTGATGACGAAGTTGTGGTTTATGTACTGGAAATTGGTAAACGCGATAAAGATGCAATATATAAAAAGTTAGCGTCACGAACTAAGGAATAGCTTAGTAATAAAAGCGGTGTTTTGCTTGTTCAAAGAAAGCCAGACGTTTCTTCTTCGTTTGTTATTAATACAAGGATATGTATGAAAGTCTTATCAATAATATTTTTATATTTATTTTTTACAGTAAATGTAAATGCCTCAGAGCCTATTATTTTAGCTAAAACTCACCAGTTTAAGTCTATTATTTTAGATGAGCAACGCAGCTTTAGTGTTTATTTACCGCCAAGCTATAATGAAAATTCTAATAAAGTATACCCAGTTATTTACTTGCTCGATGGTGACCAAACATATCTAAAAGCTGTCGCCGGGCTAGTAGAGGCACTTAGTACGGAACGGCTAGAGCAGCAAATACAACAAGCAATTATAGTCGCCATTCCTAATAGTAAAAATGCGATAAGAGAACGTGACTTTACCCCAACCAATGTTGATTGGACATTTAACGGTAAACTTCTAGAAAAGTTTGAAAATATTGGCAACGCTGCAAACTACAGCGCCTTTTTTGAAAAAGAACTCATTCCACTGATTAATAAAAATTACCGCACATCAACTAAACGCGTATTAATTGGCGAGTCTTTTGGTGGCTTGTTTGCCAGCTATGTATTGCTTTCCAACCATGCGCTATTTACAGATTACTTAATTATTGATGCAACCTACCTGTGGGATAATAACTTCCTAAACCGTTATTTTGATGAGAAGCAACTAATAAATAAGCTGCTTAAAGGCAATGTGTATTTTACCTTTGCAAATAACGGCGAAGCGTTTGGCGAAATTGGTAAAACAAATTACCGATGGGGTTTAGCATTTGTTGAAAAGTTAAAAGCACACTCAAGCGATAATCTAATTATAAATCAACGTTACTTTGAAGATGAAACTCATGGCACAGTCGCCGCACTTAGTTGGTATTATGGACTTAGGAATCTTCTGTACGAAGCAGCTAATTAGACTTGGTACGTAACTAAAAAGCAAAGGGAGTTCACAATGTTTAAGAAACTAGATAAATATATGGATGATTTGAAATCTCCGTATTGGGAATTTTACATTTATATAGTTGCTATTCTTTTTCTTATTGTAGGTACTATTACTATTTTCTTTGGTGAGCACGGATTAGGGCAAAAGTTCGCAAACTTCGGAAGTTTTTTGGGAGGTGTTATATTTAATAGCCCTTATTTACGCTAGACATGAATACTTACGGCAAAGAGGTTTAAATGAAAGAGTAGGTATGATTACAAACTCATTACCTAAAGTTAAGGGGTTTTTAGGAAGCAATTTCGTGATGATCTCATCAAATTATCATTCTATTACTTCTGGCTTTAAAGATAGCAAAACGGGTGTGCTTTCTAATCATTTAGAAGAGTTCGAATTAGAAGATATTGCTATTGAGAACCAGAGACTGATAGAAGAGTTAAGTAATATTTGGTCTGAATCTAAGTCTCAACACATGCTAGCAATGGAAGCTGGAGCCCACTTAAGTATTAATTACTTAAATAGTTATGACGAAGTAAAAAATTTAATAGAGGCATTGCAGGACGTATTATTCTTTATTTCAAAGAAGCTGAAATACTCTACTTATAGAAGGCGTGAACTAGAACTTTTAGAAAAAGGCTAGCTGGTAACATATACTATAAGAAATATATTCAAAATAGGTTTAGGGTCTGTTGATCTTTCAAGGTTAAATTTGCAGCAGTCTGTTTGGTATTTAGGCAAGGCAGCGCCTATGTAGTGTGGTTATTCCCCATAAATGGGCGATAACGTAGCATTAATGCCAAACAGGCGCTGCCCAAAGGGTTCTTCCTAGGGGCTATTTACTCTTTGTTGCTCGGTTTTTACTTAGCCCA
>NZ_JACJEM010000090.1:0-11207 GCF_014164085.1 Pseudoalteromonas sp. SG45-5
TTTTACTTGCTAAAACAACCCATTTCTTTGTTGTAAATTTCGCAAAGGGAACAACCATTTACATCAATTTACGCCTAGAACTGAATTATTTTTTCGGCGTAAAATTTAGATCACATACTTAATGGGATTGGTATAAGCACAGAGTGTAATATTTCTTGTAGACGCCGAGCTTGCTCGCGTGAAAAGCGCAGCTTTTAATGTATTAAAAATCACTTTAAAACAAAAACCCGATGTTTAAATTAAACCTCGGGCTTTATTGAAAGCGAATAACTAACAGCTTTTTTCGTGAGATTTTATTTTACTCAACTCAACCTACTTTATTTTCCTATCGCTTCTTTAGCGAACAGGTGCTTGATTGGCCCAAGATTATCAACTAACGATAGCCCTACTCCACGAATAAGCTTTTTAAACGGGTTTGCACCTTCAAATAGCTCTTTTAGCCCTTGCATCATAGCTATATGCTTTTGTGCATCGAGCTTACGGGTACGCTCGTAATCGCGAAGTGTGCGCGTACTAGCAAATTCTTTATTATTACTTGTTAAAAGCTCAATTAAATAAGCCGCATCTTTTAGACCTAGGTTCATACCAAGCCCTGCAAGTGGATGGATTGTATGTGCAGCATCGCCAATGAGTACCACTTTGCCTGAAACCCATTGCTGGGCGTAGCGCATTTTAAGTGGGAAAGCAGCGCGCTTACTTTGCACTTCACACAGCCCGTATTGACCATCTATTGCAGCCATTACCGCTTTATTAAAGCTGTTATCGTCCATTGCAAGCAGTTCATCGCAATGATTTGGGCTGGTAGACCACACTATGGAATGCGTGTTGGCATCGCTTAACGGTAAAAATGCGAGAGGGCCTGTTGGTAAAAATACTTGGCGGGCGGTATTTGCATGTGGTTCTTTAGTTTTTACAGTCGCCACAAGTGCATGATGGTCGTAATCTTTAAAGCTCAGCGCCATATTAAATTGTTTACGAATAGCGGAGTTTGCACCATCAGCAGCCACCAGCAGTTTTGCAATAATTGGCTCGCCGCTTTTAAGCGTTATAAATACATCTGATTCGCTTTGATGTATTTGCTGATACTGTGTATCAAACATTAGTGTGGCACTACTTTGTTGCTCTAACTCTTTTATAAGCGCGTAGCGGATAATGTCGTTTTCAACAATGTGACCCAAATGTTCAAGCTCAAGTTGTTCGTTATTAAACGCTATTTTGCCAAAGCTGTCGGCATCACGTACGTCCATATGCGTATAAGCGCACGCTCGCTGTGCGATAATTTCGGGCCATACGTTTAATTGTTCAAGCAAGGTTTGACTCGCAATGCTTAGCGCACTTACACGCAAACCATATTCGTCACAAGGTAGTGCTTGAGTTGGCGCACCATCTAGCACAACCACGCTAATATTAGCTTTTGTCAATCCAAGTGCCAATGTTAGCCCTACGCAGCCACCACCTACAATACAAACCTGTGCTTGTTTCATAAACGCCTACCTTGTTTAACTTGCCCCATTAACTGTTTAGCTAATGGCGCTTTTAATGCGGGAAATAAATCCATCGAAAACAACCCAATGCTGCGCCCAAATGCAAACACTCGCGATGAGTTTGAAAAAAGCCTAACCAGTGCATCGGTTAAGGTCATTACGGTTTTAATATCATCGCGACGTTTTTGTGAGTATTCACGGGTAAACGCATAGCTGCCTAGATCGTGTTGGCTATTTGCTATTAAATTACTAAGTACTTGTACGTCGCGAAGACCTAAATTAAAACCCTGCCCTGCAATAGGATGAATAGCATGTGCAGCATTACCTATTACCACAGTGCGATGAGCAATTAAGGATTCTACTTGGCCATAAACGAGCGGATAGCTTGCGCGCATGCCTACTTTTGTAAATTGCCCGCCGCGATAACCAAACGCACTTTGCAAGGCACTTAAAAAACTTTGATCACCAAGTGCCATGTGCTGTTCAATCTTTTCTTGGCACATACACCAGACCAACGAATAACGATTATTACTCATGGGCAATAACGCCATTGGGCCATTTTGCGTAAAACGCTCAAAAGCATGATTATTATGCCCATCAGCTACTTCTAGGTTGGCAATAATTGCGCCTTGCTCATAAGGCTGAGTATTAAAACCAAGCCCGAGTAAGTTACGTGTTGGTGATTGTGCCCCGTCTGCAATAACTAATAACGTTGCACTTAATTGCTCGCCGCTTTGTAGGGTGAGTGAATTGCTATGCAATGTTTGCTCAATGGCAGTTACGCTATCGGGGCAGTAAAGCGTAATGTTTGACTGCGTTAAACGCAGGTGAAGCGCTCGGCCAAATGGGTTAACTTCTACTACGTAACCAAGTGAAGGCTTAGCAAATTCGTCGCAATTAATGTGCGCTTTGCCAAAGTGCCCCCGATCAGACACGCTCACTTTTTTGATTGCGGCAGTGTAAGGCGCGTTTTGCTCAAATAAATTGAGGCTTTGTAGGTACTCTACCGATTGCTGAGCAAGTGCAATGCTTCTGTCGTCAAAGCTTGGATGATATTCGCCAGTTACTTGATTAGCTTCCACAACAGCAATACTTAAAGCGGGGTTAGTTTTAGCCACACTTAACGCGCAGCTCGCTCCTGCTAAACCACCGCCAATAACAACTACATCAAACTGCTTAGCCACAATATTCTCCGAGCTTTATACGTTTTTAGCACTTTGCATGAGTGCTTCTATATCGCTAATTGTTTTAGGCACGCTTAGGGTCAGATTTTCATGGCCGTTTTCGGTAACGAGTAAGTTATCTTCAATGCGGATACCAATGCCTTTGTATTTTTGCGGGGCGTTTGAATCTTCGCTTATATAAAGCCCAGGCTCTATAGTAAGTACCATACCAGGCTCAAATGCACGCTCAACATTGTCTTGCTTATAATCACCTACATCATGGACATCAAGCCCCAGCCAATGCCCTAGCCCGTGCATGTAATATTCTTTACACGCTCCTTTTGCCATTAGCTCGTCAAAGTCGCCAGTTAAAATACCTAAATCGAGTAAACCTTGAGTCATTACTTCCATTGCTAGTTTATTAGCATGTGACAAATAACCGCCTGGTTTTACTTCACCAAAAGCAACGTCTTGTGCTTTAAGTACAACATTATAAAGCGCCGCTTGCTCTTCACTAAATTTACCATTTATAGGAAACGTACGGGTTATATCTGCTGCATAACCTTGTAACTCACAACCTGAGTCGATAAGTACTAGGTCGCCACTTTTTAGCACATCGCTATTTTGTGTGTAATGCAAAATATTAGCATTGTCGCCGCTACCAACAATCGTACCGTAAGCTGGGTGCGGTGCGCCGTTCATTGCATAATGATGATGTAGCTCAGCCTCTAGCTGAAATTCAGTCGCCCCCACATGCGAATAACGCATGGCACGCATATGTCCTCGCGCACTAATTTCGCAGCCTTCGCGCATAATTTCTATTTCGCTTGGCGATTTAAACAAACGCATTTCGTGAATAAGGCTACGTACATCTTTAATTGTATCTGGTGCTTTGTAGCCTTTTTTAGGTGCACTGCGCAGCCTGTTTAACAACGAAAATACTTTACCGTCAAAAGCCGGATACGTGCCTTGTGCGTAAAATAAAATCTGTTGGCCGTTCACCAAATTCAATAATTGTTCACTTAGCTCACTTAATGCGTAAGTTTCGTCGAATAAATATTCACTTTTGGCTTTATCGAAGCCGATACGACGCCCATGCCAGATTTCAGCAAGCTTATCTTTATTAAGGCAAAATAGCGTACTGGGTGTATCGCTGTTGTTACACAGTACAAGTACAGCATCGGGTTCATTAAAGCCGGTTAAGTAAAAAAAGTCGCTGTCTTGCCTAAATGCATATTCGGTATCACGGCTGCGCGTCACTTCACTGGCAGCAGGAATAATCGCAACACTGTTTTTATCCATTTGCGCAAGTAAACGCTCGCGGCGTGCTTTAAATTCTGACTTTTGTACTTCAACCATTATTAATCAACCCGTTTTACTTTTTTAAACGTTAATGAAGTGTTTTTTTAGTGCTTTGCGTGTTTTGTTCTTTACCAAGCTCTGCAAAGCAAAGTAGCGCTGATACACGTACATATTCAATCACTTCGTGCAGTGCTTGGCTGTCTTCTTCGGTTTCTTCGAAAGTGGTATCTAGGCGGGTAATTTCGCTAAAGTCAGTAATCACTTCTTTAACATCGCTCGATAGCTTACCGTAGTCTTTTTGCTTTAAACCAAAACCAAGCATAAAACCCGCTACCCATGATACGAGGCCATTAGCCTGATCGATGAGTGTTTCGTCGTCACTTGGTAAAAATAAATCAAACTGAAATTCGTCATCATTAAAGCTCGCGACTACTTGCTTATAAATAGTGCCAAAAAATTGCTTTAAATCGTTACTAAACGATTCACCATCGTTAAATACATCGCTCAAAAGGCCTAAGTATTCTTTGTCGTCAATGGTTAAACCGCACGCTAGTAAACCACTAATAACGCCGTGGGCTTCAGCGGGTGATACAAATATTTCATTTTTTTCTAAAAGCAGCTGGGCTTTTTCGTAATCTGGTAAATCGTTCATAATCGCGTCTTCGCTTTGCAAGTTAAAGCAATGCTACCACTCGATAAAAAGCAACTCCAATGAATTGTATGATCAAGCTCAAAAAGCATGCGATAAAGTAAATGATGAGTTAAAGATGCGGAAAAACTAAACGAACGATTTAATTTTTTACGTTTAGGGTTTAAGGATTGGGTTATGTCTTATATACTTAAATTGTTCCCTGGGATACTGGAGCTTGGTTAAGTCCCTGAGCCGATAAATTTTATACTAGGGTTTCTGTTCGTATACTATTGTGCAAGCTCGGCATGTACCGAGAAGCCTACGGTAAACCGCAGATTCCCGCCCTGAAACCTTCTGGTTTCAGGACTGAAACCAAGTACCGTATCTTGGGGAACACCATTATCGAAGTCCATTTAACGCGTAAGTCCACACTTTATTCTAATACCCACGTTTATATATTTACTCTTTAAATAAAGCGCTTAGTTTTGCACAGCTAAAAACAAAAAAGCTGCAGGCAATTGGCTTCCCACAGCTTTAATAGTCATTTTGTATTATTTAAACCAACCTTGAAAACGTTCCATCAGCATGTAGTTTACGGGGACTAACAATAAAGTAATAAAGGTTGCAAAAATAATCCCAAAACCTAAGCTCACCGCCATAGGGATTAAAAACTGCGCTTGTGTCGCTTTTTCAAACAATAACGGCATTAGGCCGATAAAAGTTGTTAAGCTCGTTAGCATTACAGGACGAAAACGAGATGCTCCGGCTAATTTTACAGCCTCCAATAACTCACCGCCTTCACTGCGTTTTTTATTGATAAAGTCAACGAGTACTAGGGAGTCATTCACGACGACGCCAATTAACGCAAGCATACCCAATAAGCTCATAATGGTTAAATCCATGCCCATGATCCAATGTCCAACCACAGCGCCAATCATACCAAATGGAATTACACTCATAACAATAATTGGCTGTAAGTACGATTTAAACGGAATGGCTAACAGCGCATAAATAATAAAAAATACAAATACTAATGCCCAAGCCAGTGAGCCAAATGACTCTCTTTGCTCTTTAGCTTCTCCTTCTAGCTTGTAGTCTACCCCAGGATATTGCTGCATCAGCTCATCAAGATATTGCGCTAAATCAGCCTGAAGTATAGTCATATTCGTGTTACTTTTTTCAATATCCGCTGTTACATTTAAAGTACGGTAACGATCGATTCGATTAATAGTTGAAGGACTTTGCCCTGCAGTCAGTGTTGCCACATGAGATAGTGGTACAGAGCCTCCATTATGTGTATTTATTAGTATGTTTTGTAAATCAGCCACCGAGCGGCGTTCATCTATAGGTAGGCGCACCATTACACGTACATCATCACGTCCGCGTTGAATACGTTGTACTTGCGAGCCAAAAAACGAGTTACGTACTTGCCCAGCTACATTTACTCTATTTAAGCCCAGTGCCAGACCTTGCTGAGTAAGCTCAATTTGCAGTTCTTCTTTACCATCCGACATGCTATCGGCAATATCAAATACCGTTGGATATGTTGCTAAACGGGTTTTAATATGATCAGCCACATCTTGCAAAATAGTCAATGAGGTACCACTAAGCTGTACATCTATTGGATCTGAACTGCGACCAATTTCGGCTCTAAACGTTAAACTTTCGGCACCTGGTATTACACCAATTAAATCACGCCATTCGCTTGCAAGTTCCCGCGAGCCAATGTCTGAATCACGCTTTTCAGCAGGGGTTATTTCAAAACGTACAGAACCAGAATTTGATACACCACCACGCCCCCCCGTTGTTGCAAGTATATTTAAAATAACACTTTCACCTGTATTTGGATCTCGGTATTTTTGTTGTAATTGCTGCGCTTTTTGCGACATATCTATTACATATTTATTAGTTACTTCAAACGGTGTACCTGTGGGTAGTGTTAAATTAACGCGCACGGTTTCACTTGGTATACGCGGAAAAAATACAAACTTAGTCCATCCACTGGTGATCATGGTTAAGATGATAAAAAACACACCTACAAACAAACTTACTGTTGCCAGCTTATGACGCAGGGCTGTGTTTAATATAGGTTGGTAATATTTTAAAATAGCGTTTTCAAATCCATCTGCAAAACGCTGTTGGATAACATCAAACTTTGACGGCTCACCTTTTTGATGGCGTAGTTTTATATATTTTAAATGTGCGGGTAGTACAAATTTAGATTCAATCAATGAAAACAATAATACCGGAATAACCACTACCGGTATTTGTGCAAACAAAGCACCACGGGCCCCTTCAATAAAGGCCAAAGGTAAAAATGCAGCGACTGTAGTTAATACACCAAAGGTTACTGGCGTTGCGACTTCTTGAGTGCCTAAAATTGCCGCTTGCTCGCCCGACTCAGCCGTTTTTAAATGGGTATAAACATTTTCACCAGTAACTATAGCGTCATCGACCACAATTCCGAGTACTAGAATAAAACCAAATAAGCTCATAATGTTAAGGGTAACACCAAAAATAGGCATGGCTATAAACGCGCCCATAAAGGAAACAGGAATACCAATAAAAACCCAAAATGCAATCGCAGGGCGTAAAAATAGAGTCAGTAACGCAAGTACTAAAATACCGCCTTGCAAGGCATTGGTAGTCAGAGTAGAAATACGGCTTTTAACGAGCTCTGAATCATCATCCCAATAACTTAGCTCAAACCCTTGAGGGAGTGAACTTTGCTGCTCTTTTATGTAATTTTTAACATCGTCAGCAACCGTTATCGCGCTTTGTGGGCCAATTCTATACACGTCTATAAACGCAGCTTGCTTACCGTTAAAACGCGTTCGTACTGGTGTTTCTTCAAAATCATCATTAATTATTGCTATATCGCCTAAGCGAATAATAGTGCCATCAGCTTGGTTTTTAACAACAATATTAGCAAATTCATCTTTGCGGTAGGCTTGCCCTTTAGAGCTTATGAGTACGTCGCCACCTTCTGTTTTTAAGTTACCAGCAGAAATATCAGCGCTTGAGTTAGCAACAGCACTAGATATTTGTGCAAGGCTTAAATCGTATTGACGAAGAATGTCTTGGCTTACTTCAATAGCCAGCTCGTAGTCTCGTACACCGCTTAATTCAACCTGTGTTACATTAGGTAAACGCAGTATTTGATCCCGTACCTGCTCAGCATATTCACGGGTTTCTTTTTCACCATAGTCACTTGATACCGTCACTGCAATTACTTCACGTTTTCGCTCAGCAAGCGCAACTATTGGCTTTTCAGCATCTCCTGGAAAAGTATTAATTGCATCTACACGGCTTTTTATATCGGCTAAAAGCTCACGAGGATCGTAACCACTCTCAACCTCTAATGTTACCGAGCCAGAGCCTTCCGAGGAGCGGCTAAATATTTGCTTAATACCTTCTAAATCTTGTACTGCTTCTTCTATTCGAATGGTTACACCTTGCTCTACATCCTCAGGTGTTGCTCCACGTAAACTAACGCGTACGCTTATCATATCGGTTTCGAATGAAGGGAAGACCTCAAGCGGAATTTTGCTCGATAAACTAAAAAGTCCTGATAGCAACAGTGTCACTAGCAATAAGTTGGCAGCAACATGGTTTTTGGTAAACCAAGCGATCATGGCTTATCTCCTTGTTTTGCTGCACGACGTTGTTTTAGATCTTCGACACTAATACCTAACTCTTTTGCTTTTTGTTCAAGCTGCTGCGGTGATAGGCGCTTTCCTTTACCTTGTCGATTAGCTTCGTTTTTAGGTTGCTCTGCGCTTTGCTGACCTAAAATATTCACTCGAGTTCCTGAACTCACCTGTCCAAGTGGTGTAATAACAAGCTTATCACTCGCTTGTAAGCCAGTTTTTATCATCGCTTGTGTGGCATTTTGCCAAGCAAGTGTAATGTCTTTGCGCTTAAGCACGCCCTCTTCAACAATGTAAACGTACGTTCCTTGATAAATTGTACTGTTAGGAATTATAAGTGCGTTAGATACTGTTCTGCCGGTAATTTGCGCCTTTATATATTGCCCTATTTTTATTGGATACTGGTTACTAGCTGTTGCTTTATATGGGTCATTAATTTTAGCAACGACGTAAAGCTGCTGCGCATTTTCATCAATTGCACCTTCAGTACGCGCTAACTGCCCCTGCCAAGTCTGCTCGCCAACTAAGTCTGATGTGAATTGCACAATTGAGCCAGCTTGGTTTTTAGCACCATCGCGATATTGCTCTGGTAAATTTACGAACGAAAGATCTTTATTTTTAATCGGTAAACGAATTTCTACACTGTCTATCGCGTAAATAGTGGCAAGTTGCGTGTTGTTACTAACGACCTGTCCTAAATCAACACTGCGACTCAATATACGTCCAGCGTATGGTGCTGTTACTTTAGTGCGTTCTAAATCAAGCATTGCTTTTTCAAGTGTTGCTTGCGCTGACAACACTTCAGCTTCTGCTGCGGCTAGTTGAGGCTCACGTAACACCAAGCTGCTTGCCTGTTTTGCCCCACCTAGACGCTTCCAATCGGTAATCGCTTGTTGACCGCGTGCTTTTTCTTCTAACAAACCCTGCTCTGCGGTTAATAAATTAGCTTGTGCCGATTTAACTTCAGCTTGATGATCTCTATCGTCTAACTTTAAAAGTACGTCTCCTTTTTCAAAAAATCCGCCTTCTCTAAAGTCATCACTTACATCGATTATTTGCCCTGATGCCTGAGCAACCAATAAACTTTGTGTTCGTGGCTTTACCGTACCGTAACTGTCTATCATAATTTGATAACTTTGCGGTTTAAGCTCAAGTGCCGCGACACTTATTGATGCCTTAGGAGGTGAACCAAAACGCCTTGCCTCTGGCGGATTACCCTTAATAAAAAATACAATAGAAACGGCAGCAATAATAACTGCGGCAGGAATAATAATTTTTGCTGTTTTAGTTTTCATCGTTATTGCTCTTTAGTTCACTTGAGGGCTTTGCAAAATCACCACCAAGGGCAATGTGTAAGTTAATTCTATTGGCTATTAATTGGTTTTTAATGTCGATTAAAGAGCTTTGCGCATCAAAAGAGCGTCCCTGTGCATCCAGCACTGTGGTGTAAGTTACTAAGCCACTTTGATACTGCTCAAATGATAATTGCTCTGCCGCAAGTGCATTTTTTTGAGCTTCTAGTGTACTTATATATTGTGCACTAAGAGATTGCTGCTGTGAAATTGCGTTCTCTACATCGCCAAACGCATCGTAAAGTGTTTGTAAATAAAGTTGCTCTTGCTTTTGAGTATTAAAACGCGCTATTTCTTCGTTGGCTTTTAAGCGCCCACCTTCAAAAATTGGTGCTGAAATACTACCAAGTAGCGACCATGCAAGGCTAGATGGAGAAAACAAGTCACTTACTCTATTAGTACTATCACTTAAGCTAGCTGTTAAGTTTAAGCTAGGAAAGCGCTGCTTGTGTGCATACGCCAAGGAGGCGTCAGTTGCTAAAAGTTCATACCAACTTGCTCTCAGTGTAGGTTTTCGCGTTATAAGTTCAGAGGGTAAGCCCAGTGAAATATCGGTATTAATAACCGGCAAGTCACTGCTAGTTGTAATCACCCCTTTTGGATATTCACCTAATAAGCGTTCAAGTACCCTTGCTGAAGCCGATAAACTAGCCGTCTGAGTCGCGATTCGAGAGCGTTCGTTATTAAGCTCATTGCGAGCTAAATACACATCAAGTGCTTCATTTATACCTTGGCGATAACCGGATTCAATAATATCGAGATTTTGTTGTGCATTGGCTTCTCGGCGCTTAAATAAATCAAGTAATTGCTGAGCTGTAACTACATCAAACCAACTTGTTACTACATCCGCAACTAGTTGTTGTTTAGCTTGCTCGAAACGCGCTTGTTGGGCTAAATAAGTTAGGTTAGCTTGGCGTTTTGAATCAGAAAGCTTCCCCCATAAATCCACCTCGTAGGTTAAATTTAAACTTACTGAGCTTGCGTTATTGTAACTTACAGGGCGATTATTTTTACTGCGATTCGTACGAGTTGATAAATCAAGGCTGGGCCAAAGTGCAGCACCCGATACAATAAGTTGCTGCTTTTTAATTTCTACATCGTAACTCGTTTGCAAAAGCTGCTGATTATTTTGAAGTGCTTTTTGTACAAATTTATCAAGCGTAGGGTTTTGTAATTGTGTAAGCCATTGCTCTTGTACTTTTAATACCGAGCTTGATGCTTTTTGTTGCCATTGCTGTGGCACATTAGTTGGCGCTTGCACGCGCTGCGCTGAGTTTAAATTACTCGCACAGCCACAGAGCAACATCACACTCATTGCCAATAGGGTTGGCTTGCATTGCCAAATCATAATTAAACCTGAATTACTGCTATTTATGAACGTAATTCAAGCACTTTGGCAAATTTTGCTCAACCTACTTTACATAACATTACATAGCTAGCGATGAATGAACACGTAGGTAAGTTGTACGGTAAAAATGAGTAAATGATCAGCAGTTTTTAATACCAATTCCATTAAGTATGTGATCTAAATTTTACGCCGAAAAAATAATTCAGTTCTAGGCGTAAATTGATATAAATGGTTGTTCCCTTTGCGAAATTTACAACAAAGAAATGGGTTGTTTTAG
>NZ_JACJEM010000091.1:0-10243 GCF_014164085.1 Pseudoalteromonas sp. SG45-5
AAACGGATACAGGCTATTTACCTTCAATAAAGTATTGATGAAACGAAATAAAATCAATACTCTACAAACCTAGTTTGAACAGGTAACTTAACTTTATGAAAACCACTATTAATGACGTAGCAAAACATGCCGGCGTATCAATAAAAACCGTCTCGCGTGTAATTAATAACGAAACGTCAGTTCGCGATCACACCCGAGAAAAAGTAATGGTCTCTGTTAATGAGTTAAACTATCATCCTAACTTAGCAGCCAGAAGCTTAGCGGGTACAAAGTCTTACAGCATTGCCTATATATATGATAACCCAAATGCTTATTACATAATCGATATGCAAAATGGGATATTAAACGCGTGTAAAAAGCACGGGTTCGAATTACTGATCCATCCATGTAACGCAAAAGAAGAACGAATTATTGACGAGATCACGAGCATGGTTAAACATACGCGGATTGCAGGCGTGATGTTAACGCCGCCTTTTTCTGAAATGCCTCTGTTTGTAGAAAAGCTCGCACAGCTTGATGTAAAAATAGTGCGTGTTTTGTCTGGCAATATCGCACCAGATAATCTTACCCCCTGCATTATGATAGACGACAAACTTGCCTCTAAAACAATTACAGAACACCTAATTACAAATGGCCATAAACGTATCGGCTTTTTAGCCGGTGGCGCAGAGCATAACTCAACAAAAGAGCGCCTTGAAGGCTATAAAGACGCACTACAACAACACAACATCACTATAGATAAACGCCTTATTGTTGCGGGTGAATATTCATTCGAATCAGGAGTAGAAGGCGCTAAAACATTAATAGCCCTGACAGATAAACCCACTGCTATTGTGTCATGTAATGATGAAATTGCAGCCGGCGCACTTTTTGCTGCAAGACTATTAAATATTGATATACCAGAGCAGTTATCAATAACGGGGTTTGAAAATAGCCCATTCTCACGTCAAACCTGGCCTAAATTAACAACGGCAAACCAACCAAACGATAAAATAGCCGAAGATGCTGCCAATTTATTAATTGCACAAATACGCAACGGGGATGATCGCGACATAGTCAAAAAATACATCCCAGAGCTTATCGTGCGTGATTCCACTACACAAATAAACTAGACCCGAAAAGCCGTTAATTTGCACGGTTTTCAGTTAAAAACCCTATTTGATCGTTGCTATTTAAGCCGCGATTAAATAGGACTCTTGTCCTGAATGTTTACTACCACGTTTAAATGAACCTTTGCCTTTTTTAGCTTTAACCACTTGTGGTTTAAATAATTTAGAGGTTACTAATGCTGCTAGTGCATTGTGATTTATTACACCTCGGCCAGTGTCGACTGCACTGTTGCTTGGTGTTTTCATTTTAGATTTTTTAGCCATATTTTTTCCTACGTTTAATAATATTGGTACTACTGAGATGGCGATTGTAGACGTAATTTTCAACCGCGCAAGCAATTTTTAGCGTCAGTTTACTGTTTTATTAGAATAAAAAAGCATAAAAAAAGCGCAGTAAATAACTGCGCTCGTTGTTAACTTTTTAAGTATCAAGTTATGCTTTAACTAATTAAAACTCAAAGCTTATTTTTGCATAATACGTTCTGCCGTCAAAGCCATAAGGTAATGCACGTACAGGGTATTTAAATGCACCATTAGTAATAGCATTAAGCACCTCATCATCACCTAACTCATCTGGCGTTTCGTCAAATACATTATCTGCACCTACCGAAAGCGCAAATATATCATTGATTTGGTAGCTCACATTTAAATCAACTAATACAGCAGATTCAACCGTACTGGTTGCTTTAAACGAACCATCTGTTGCAAGCTCTATATGATCGTTACCAAAGTATTTTACGTCTGTTTCACCAAAGTAATTAAAACGCACTGTTGAAGTATACGCATCACGCTCATAATCAAACGTCAGCGTTGCACGCTCACCTGGCTGCCCATCGGTCAAAAAGCTACGCTGTAAGTCATCAAGCGCTACATTTTGTGGAATACCTTCAGAGGCATTTACACCGTCTATTTTAGTATCGTTTAAGTTACCCGCAAAAGTAACGCCTAAGTTACCACCTTCAAGTTCTGTACGGTACGAGGCAATAATATCGACGCCTTGCGTAGTCGAATCAACAGAGTTCGAAAAGTAGTTAGCTTGCACAGCACCCGTTGCTTGCAAAGCTGCCACAGCTTGAGCACTAAAAGCAACGTCATCTGCCGAAAGTAAGCTACCTAAGTTAATACGGTCTTTTATTTCTACACGATAAAAATCAACCGTCAGTGAAAGCTCACTGCTGATGTCATAAACAAAACCAGCGCTTAAGTTAGTCGATGTTTCTAGCTCTAAGCTATCAACACCTAAAGCACTTGGAAAAGCCGAGCCCGTTGTGGCTGTAAACGACTGAGTCAGCGTACCGTCAGAGCCTAAATTAGTCGTAAAAGCAGTGTAACCACTTTGTTGTAGTGATGGCGCTCTAAAACCGGTCGATACAGCACCACGCACAGCAAAATCGTCGTTAACTTCGTAACGTGTTGCTAATTTACCAATGATGTCGTCACCCGCGTTAGAAAAATCTTCGTAACGTAAAGCACCACTCACATTCCATTCATCGGTTATCATCGTTTCTAAATCTACATACACTGCATAGCTATAGCGGTCGGCCTCGTTAGATGCCTCAGGACGAAGTCCGTTATAAGCTTGAAAACCACATTGTGCAAATTGACTAGGATCGTTAACCGATGGATAAGACGTATCCATATTGGCTAAACCACATGCATACGATGCTTCGCTGCCAGGTACAATTTCATAATTTTCTTTACGGTATTCAGCGCCAAATGAAACATATAATGGTTCATTACCTGTATCAATAATACCGCTTATATCCATATTTAACGTTGTTTGATCAAACCTAAAACCACCAGAGTAGCCACCTGTAGGGCCTGAATTTGCTGCTATATCGGCATCTGTTGCACCTGGATTATTCACTAAGTACTCTGCCGCATAAGACGCGTTTAGTGTGTTACGCGATGTAAAGTCATATTGGTTTTCACCATATACAGCAGATACATCGTAAAACCAATCGGCATTTATCTCACCTTTAAAGCCAACAGCAACTGAAATGTCTTGTGCCTCGTTGTATATACGCGGTAAAAAACCATCGCTGTATACTTGTGTTACATTTTTTGATGCTTCGTTAAAGTTACGATAAAAACCGTTACCTAACGCAGTGCGCTCAGAGTAACCACCAAACGAATAAAGCTCTACATCACCAAATGGCAGTGCCATGTTATAAAATAATGAGGTAAACTCGCTTTCAGAGTTACCTTGCCCCCAGCGTACGTCTTTTGAAAGCGTCCCTGGCGCAACATTTAACGAACCACCTGTATCGCGCTCAGCACGGTTAGTGCCATCTGCATCACGATACTCAAGCGATAAATTAATAAATCCACCTTCGTTTCCTAAATCAAAACCGCGGTTAATACCGGCTGAAATAGTATCGCCATCGCCTTCACTGGTACTTCCGTATTGTACAAACCCTGTAGTAATGCCTGTTGAATTATTAAGTGATAGGTTAATTACACCCGCAATCGCATCAGAGCCATATTGTGCAGCAGCGCCGTCGCGCAGTACTTCAACACCTTTTAAAGCGGTAAGTGGAATTGCATTCATATCGGTGCCTGCAGCGCCTGCGCCTACAGTACCATTAAGGCCAAAAATAGATTGATTATGACGACGCTTACCATTTACAAGAACAAGTGTTTGATCAGGCTGTAAGCCACGAAGTGTAGCGGGTCTAAATAAATCAGAGCCATCTGACACCTGCGTACGCGAAAAGTTAAAAGAGGGTGCTGTTGCTTGTAAGCTTTGACCAAGTTCTGTGAACCCGCCTTTATTTAAATCATCAGCGTCAATTAAATCGATAGGAGACGAAGACTCTGTTGAGGTTCGATTAGATACCCGCGAGCCGAGTACAGAAATTTGTTCGATATTTTTTTTGGCTTGTACCGGTGCTTCTTGTGCATTAACAATACTTGGTGCGCTAAAGGCAAAAGCAATGGCTACAGCGAGTGTATTCAAACGATATGTTGGCATAATGGTGACCCTGTTTTTCTGTTTTTATAATATGTGTGAGGTTGTAATAGCCACAACCTGTTGCAAACATCCTAGCAACATATACAACCAAAAAGAAATGAAAAAATCAAATAATTGGTCTAAGTATGCAAACAAATTCAAATACAGGAAAAAACCACCTCAAACAGACTAAAATAACCACAACTAAAGCATTAAATTGCAACACCCAACTCGTTAACCTTATATTTACATTGTGTTTTTTTTAACTAGCCTCTGTTTTTATTGGTAACAAGCACCGAATACTTGTACCTTCATCTAATACGCTGTTAACTTCTATTGTTCCATGATGATCGCGTACCATAGCGTATACAAGTGTCATTCCCATCCCAGTACCTTGCCCTATATCTTTTGTTGTATAAAATGGGTCAAACATATGTGCTTGGGTATATTCACTCATACCGCAGCCATTATCTTTCACCTCGATGCAAATGTGTCCAGAAACCTCAAAAACATTCACTTCAATTACACAGTTTTTAGCATTTTTAAACTCGTATGCCTGGCTTGCATTCATTAATAAATTTACAAAAATTTGATTAATTGACGATAAATTACAAATAATGTTGGGCACCGAATCGAAGTGAGTTTTAATTTTGCATAATTTAAGCTGGCTGCTAAGCAATTTTAATGCGTTATTTGCAGCCTCGATTACATTCGCTTGCAGTTTATCTTGGCTTATTGACGGGTGAGCAAAGTTTAATAAATTATGCACTATGTGCTTAATACGACTAAGGCCCTCTACACTATCATCTATTTGTTCTAACAAATCGCAACCGATCCATGAAAAGCGTTGCCGCTCATTTAAAAGGGCCAGTTCAATTTTATAATCACGACTAGCAACATCTCCCTTTAAATATTGATCATTAAGTTCTAGCAGTGCAAATATGTTGGGGGCTACCTGCTGTAAACCTTCAATGTTGCTCATAGCATAGGCTAGCGGATTATTTATTTCGTGTGCGACCCCTGCGCAAAGGGTCCCTAGCGTTGCCATTTTTTCAGTTTGAATAAACATCTTTTGTTGATACTCTAGATCCGCTATCTTTTTTTGTAGTTCATTATTAATAGCGACTAAAACGCGACTTTTATCTTTTAGTAGCGACTCTGCCGCTAAACGTTTTTTTTGTTCATTTAAAAAAGCCTGCTCAAAACCACTATCTGATCCATTCATAGCTCGCACTCTTATACTTATTAATAAGTAAGATGTAGTTGCCTAAGTTTAATAACGCAACTCAAATTATTTTTTAAGCTACGCTTAATAAATATGTTATATCAGTTTTAGGATTAAATGTGTTCAAACTAGGGCTACGTAATGAGGTAAAGCAATGACAAATACAGTAAAAAACACATCGGCTAAATATGTAGATGTTCTGTGCGTCGATGATGACGAGATTGTATTACGTTCCTTAATGCGTTTACTCAAAACAAATGAGCTAACTGTCATTATTTCTGATAACCCTGAAAAGGCATTAAAACTTTTTGAGAGCCATGAATTTGGTTTAATAATTAGCGACATGCGTATGCCACAAATGAATGGCGCGCAATTTTTAGAAAAAGCTCGTGCTTTAGCACCAAACACACAACGTATTTTATTAACCGGCTATGCCGACATAGAAACAACTTTAGCAGCTGTTAACCAAGGCCAAATTAATGGATATATTCAAAAGCCTTGGCAAAACGATTTACTGCTGCGCAGTATTAATAACAGTCTCGAAAAATTTGCATTAAAAAATCAAAATAAATTATTAGAAGAGCAAGTTAAAACACAAAACCAAGAACTCCTCGAATTAAATAACTCACTAGAGCAACGCGTAGAAAAGCGTACTCAACAAATTAAACAAGTGCTAAAAAAGCTCGAAGCAGCTAACGAGCGAGAAAAACACGAACACAAAGCAACCGTTGAGCTACTTTATAATTTTATTAACGCTAATCCATATCTTGATGGGAACAAAGCACAAAATATTGCAAATACGTGTACACAAATAGCGTTATATTTAAACCTATCACAAGCAAGTATAGATCTTGCCCCTATGGCTGGTTATTTAGCCCAAATAGGGCTACTTGCAATGGATCCTGAACTTTATAAAAAGCCGGTTAGTAAACTAAACGAATTACAACGTAAAACATTTTACACGCATCCAAGTACCGCACAATTAATGCTAATGCCCGCCACACATTTGCACGACTTATCGGATGCCATTTATTATCAGTTTGAACGCTACAACGGTAATGGTATGCCAAAAGGACTCGCCGGAAATGATATTCCTATCGGTGCTATGGTACTTGGTTTAGCGCGCGACTACTGGGATGCATTTGAACTCAGTAATGCAGTAGATGAAAAAGATCGCCACACAAACGCATTAGAAAATGTAAAACTTTACAGTGGTACATTTTATCATCCTAAAATTGTACGCGCCTTAGAAGCTAGCCAAGCTAAAATGAGCGAGCAAAAAAGTACGGCTGGCTCTGTACTTATTTGCACAGCATCCGAACTTAAAGAAAATATGGTACTTGGCCATGCTTTGCACAGCCACGCCGGTATAATGCTGCTACCTAAAGGTCATGTGTTTGTTCGTAAATCAATCGAAAAGCTTCAGCAGCTTGAAGCAAAAAAACCAACGCCCTTTAGAATAATGGTTAAAACTGCTAAATGATTGATCTAAACTAGGCTTTTATTCGTTACAATGGGCTTAAATAGTCTGATATCCATTAAAGAAGTTTGCCTCAGGCTTAACACTCATTACAAAATTAACCTAGCTTGAAGGAGCACAACGTGTCGCGATTTTCTGCCGTAACCGATAATCCCCACGACGGGCGTTTTAATCAAAAAACGGGAATATTACTTACCAACTTAGGAAGCCCCGACGCCCCCACCGCTGCTGCTTTACGAATTTATCTACGTGAGTTTTTATCTGATCCTCGCATAGTAGAAATTCCTCGTCTAGTGTGGATGATCATATTACATGGCATTATTTTGCGTGTGCGCCCTAAGCGTTCAGCAAAATTATATAAAAGCATATGGACCGAAAATGGTTCACCTCTTACTCATATTACTCGCCAACAAAGCGTTAAATTAAATGCATTATTAAAAGAGCAAGGGTACACCAATACAGAAGTTGTTATGGCAATGCGCTATGGCAATCCGTCAATCGAAGCTGGTCTTGAAGAACTTAGAAACAAAGGCTTAACCCGTATCATTATATTGCCAATGTACCCTCAGTATTCTAGCCCAACAACAGGCTCGACGTTTGATGCTGTATCAAGTGTATTACGTAAATGGCGCTGGGTGCCTGAGCTGCATTTTATAAATGGATATCATAAAAACACTCGTTATATTGAGTCCTTGGCCAATAGCATTAGCGAAGATTTAGAAGCCAATGGAATGCCACAAAAACTGGTTTTTTCATATCATGGTATGCCTCAGTTGTTTTTAGAGCGAGGCGACCCTTACCATTGTTTGTGCCTACAAACCACGCGTTTAGTCGTAGAAAAGTTAGGCCTTGATAAAGACAACGTAATTAGTACGTTCCAAAGTCGATTTGGTAAGGCCGAATGGTTAAAACCATACACAGATGTAACCCTTGAAAGCCTTCCAAGTGAAGGAATAAAAGACGTAGCCATAATTAGCCCTGCTTTTAGCGCAGACTGCTTAGAAACTCTAGAAGAGCTGGAAGGCGAAAACCGCGAAATTTTTGAAGAAGCGGGTGGCGAAAAATACCGTTATATAGCAGCCCTTAACGACAGAGACGACCACATCAATGCAATTTTTGATGTGTTAAAACCGATGTTATAAACGTTTATAAATAAAAAGCATTTAGCGAGTCAATTGTACCCGCTAAATGCACAATCCTTTATGTCCCCCTTATTCTCGCGTGAGCAAGCCCGACCATACAACCTCTGCTTATAATTTACTTGTAGACGCGCAGCTTGCTGGCGTATAAAAACGCAGTTTTTAAAATATCTTAACAATAAGAAGCTACCGCTTTTCGCGTGAGCAAGCTCTAAGCCTACAGCACAAGCTTATAATTTACCTGTAGACGCAAAGCTTGCTTGCGTGTAAAAACGCAGTTTTTAAAATATCTTAACAATAAGAAGCTAGCGCTTCTCGCGTGAGCAAGCTCTAAGCCTACAGCACAAGCTTATAATTTACCTGTAGACGCAAAGCTTGCTTGCGTGTAAAAACGCAGTTTTCAAATTATTAAGCACCTCTGTTTTGGCATAAACCAATCTTATGTTCATTGAAAACCGCCACTCATTATCTGCACACATATTATTCATAGCTATAAATTCGCGTATTAAAGACAAAAAATCAACTTTATTTTTAAATTTAATTATTCAGTAAATTAGGCCTTTTAGTGTTGTATTTAACTGAACAATGAAGTTCCCATAAAAACTCCAACTCCGTGTAAATACAGGAAAAAACCAATACTAAAAAATAAAAAAAGGATAAAAACAAAATAACCTCATATTAAATAAGGGATTGAAAATTAACCGTTACCACTTTTTGATTACATTTATTTTCTTGATCTAATCTAACTTATACTATAAAACGTAACATCAAATTAACTTAAAGCGCGAAAAGAGAAACAAATGAAGAGGTCTATTGCCTTAACCATAGCAATTTCGTTATCAGCCTTTGCTATTTATCAACTATTTGTTAACAACGACAATGTTACAGAGCGTAGTGCTCCAATTGCTATTGATATAGTCCCGGTGAGTAGTTTGTCGGCTCAAAATACACATGCGCCTCTACCTATTGATATGAGTAACGATCCGATAATTTCAAAAGCAAGCGCGCCAACACTTCAAAATGTGCCATTTAACGAGTTTGACGCAGTGAATCGTCTTTCAGATAAAGCCAAGCAAGTACTCATAAACGCAAAGGTACTGCCTACTGATTTGCACAATGAAGCATATGTAGAGTTTGATTTAAGTTCATTACGCGCCTTAAAAACGGGCGAAAATTTTGATTTAGCCATTCCTCAAACAACCGAAACTTACACCGCCGAAGTAACGAATGTAGTAAGTGCCGAAAATGGCGATAAAAGCATATTTGGCACAGTAACCGGAGTCGACGGGCAAATGCACAATACTGTTTTAACCGTAGGAAAAGACGCCGTTTACGGCCAATTTACTGCACCAAGCGGTAACTATGTATTTGAAAGTAAAGGCCAGTATGGCTGGATAGCGGCTAAACGTGATTTATATAAAAGTCACATAGAACACGATGTGAGTACGCCAGAGCAAAAAACAGATAAAACCGTAGACATATTTGCACCAAAAGCAGATGACAAACCGTAAGCTAAAAAGCTAAACCACAACAAGAGTAAGGTAATACAACAATGAAAAAATTAATCACCACAACCGCTGTTGCTGCAGCATTATGCATGACAAGTATTGTACAAGCAGAAACTATCGATATTGGTATTTTATATACTGATCAATCAGCAGCAGCTACAAGTAATATTGATACAAAAATAAATCAATTAATTGCTTTTAGTAATCAGGTATATAGCCAAAACGGTGTAGACATTACTCTGCGCTTAGCAGGTAAAAAAAACCTAGGTAACTACGCAGTAACACCATCAGAGCAATGGTTAAATTCAATCACTAACAGTGACTACGTAGACGGCCTTCGTTCTGATTGGAAAGCGGATATGGTTGCAGTACTAGGTACTGGCCAAAGTGCTGGTAATGGACTTATTTCATGTGGTTTAGCGTGGGTTGGTCAAGGTACAAATGGTAACTTATATAACTCAATGAGTAATAACATGTACTCAATCAGTGCAATTGACTGTGGCGCAACCACTTTTCTACATGAGTTAGGCCACAACCAAGGTTTAGCACATTCTCGTAGACAAGGCGATACTTCTGGTGGTGTATACACAGACGGTATGGGCCATGGCGTACAAAACAACTTTGCAAGTATTATGGCTTACCCACATGTATTTGGTAGCGCAACACAATACGACTACTTTTCAAATCCAAATTGGACTGTAGGCGGCGTACCATTTGGCGTAACTAACGAGTCATATGCCATTCGTACTATAAAAGCGACTAAAACAAGCATCGCTAATTTTAAGTAAAAAGCTGATTGTAAAAGTGGGCTAATTACCCACTTTTACAC
>NZ_JACJEM010000092.1:0-9915 GCF_014164085.1 Pseudoalteromonas sp. SG45-5
GTTTTTGAGCTTCTACAAGGGCCTTTACTGGTGATACCACAGGCTATGGCGAGTCGCTCGCTAACACCCAATTTCATTAAACTGCGTACTTTGGTGCGAGGTTTACGCCATTGCCGCCAGTAGCATATTCTTATTCTACGAAGGACCCAGTGTTCTAAATCTACCGTTAGCTGATAAGCGTTGGCTATTAGATAATAGTGTCCCCAGCCGCGTAAATACTACGTGAGTTTATGAATTTGAAGACAAGGGATCAGAGCCAGACAAGAGATCAAATCTGACTTCATACATCATAATTAATTATTGGTTCGGCTCTACTGTAGCCAACCAATATTCTACTAACTTACACCTTTTATTTTTTTTTGGTAAACCCCGTTACATTTTGATTAAAAAAGCCACACTTTAACTTGTGTTAAGGTGTGGCTTTTTTGCAGCAGTTGTAACTAAAAGTTAAGCTACATTCGCTGCTAATAGCTCGTTACGTACTAGCTCTGCGCCTTTGCTTAGGGCGTTCAGTTTGCCCTTTGCGATATCGCGGGGTAGGGGGGCCATGCCGCAATTGGTGCAGGGGTAGAGTTTGTCGGCATCTACATATTTAAGCGCTTCGCGTAGGGTTTTTGCCACCTCTTCGGGTGTTTCTATAGTATTGGTGGCTACATCGATTGCGCCTACCATTATTTTTTTACCGCGTACGAGTTCTAGTAGCTCTATGGGTACATGTGAGTTTTGGCATTCGAGCGAAATAATATCAATATTCGATTTTTGCAGCTTAGGGAATACTTCTTCGTATTGTCGCCACTCGGTGCCGAGGGTTTTCTTCCAATCGGTGTTGGCTTTAATGCCGTAGCCGTAGCAAATATGCACGGCGGTTTCGCATTTTAACCCTTCTATAGCTCGCTCTAGGCAAGCTATGCCCCACTTGTTTACGTCGTCAAAAAACACGTTAAAAGCAGGTTCATCAAATTGAATTATATCAACCCCAGCGGCTTCTAGCTCTTTGGCTTCTTGGTTGAGTATTTTAGCAAATTCCCATGCTAGTTTTTCACGGCTTTTATAGTGATCGTCATACAGGGTGTCAATCATGGTCATTGGCCCTGGTAATGCCCATTTTATAGGTTGGCTGGTTTGCTGGCGTAAAAACTTGGCGTCTTCAACAAATACCGGTTTTGTGCGAGACACAGGGCCAACCACAGTCGGTACACAGGCGTCGTAACGGTCGCGAATTTTAACTGTTTTACGGTTTTCAAAATCAACGCCATTTAAGTGCTCAATAAAGGTGGTTACAAAGTGTTGGCGGGTTTGTTCGCCATCGCTCACTATATCTACGCCTGCGGTCTGTTGCTCGTGTAGGGAAATGCGCAGGGCGTCGTGTTTGCCATCTATCAGCTCACTACCTTGTAATTTCCATGGCGACCATAAGGTTTCGGGTTCGGCAAGCCATGACGGTTTCGGCAAGCTGCCTGCTGATGAAGTAGGTAATAATTTTTTCATAATAAATGCTGCCTTTAATTTTGTTGTGTGATTAAGCGATACTTGCTGAGAACTGCTGCAGTACTGATTGGTAGGGCTTAATAAAGTGCTGCTCGGTAAATTTACCTTGCTCAACTGCTAATTGACCTCGTTCTGCGCGGTCATACACAATTTGCGTTAACGAATGATCGTCATTTTTTAAATTAGGTTTATAACGACTACCTGCAGCGGCATTGGCGTTATAAATTTCAGGACGATAAATTTTTTGAAATGTTTCCATAGTGCTAATAGTGCTAATTAGTTCAAGGTTGCTGTAGTCGTTGAGTAGATCACCAAAAAAGTAAAACGCTAACGGTGCAACGCTATTTGGTGGCATAAAGTAGCGCACTTGTAAGCCCATTTTTTTAAAATATTGCTCAGTTAACGACGACTCATTAGATTGATACTCAACGCCCAAAATAGGGTGCAGGTTTTCACTTTGCTGATAGGTTTTGTTATCAGACACGCTTAAACAAATAACTGGCGGCTTTTTAAAGTGCTTTTTATAGGTGTTTGAGCTTACAAAGTGTTTAAACAACTTGCCGTGTAAGTCGCCAAAGTTATCGGGAATACTAAATTTCGGTTTGCTTTTGTTATGCTCAGGCAGTAATACGCTAAAGTCGTAATCGCGCACATAAGACGAAAAGTTATTACCCACCATACCTTCTATTTGCTCGTTAGTTTGGCGGTCAATAATGTTGGTTTTTAATACCTCAATTGATGGAAAGGCTTCGCCACTGCCTGCAATGTCTAAATCAACCGAGATGATTTTCAGTTCAACCGTGTAACGATCCCCTTGTGGGTTATCCCAATTGGCGAGTGCATTAAAACGATTGTTAATCATTTTTAGGGTGTTACGTAAGTTTTGTTGGCGGCTTTCACCACGGGCTAAATTAGCAAAATTGGTGGTAATACGCGTATTGGTTGATGGATGGTAGTTTTCATCCAAGTTAGTGCTCTTAATAGTAAATGTAAAATCAGTGCTCATGGCAATACCCTTTCAATCTAAGAATGTGCTGCTTTTATCAATCAGTCATTACAGGCTGTTAAAACCGAACGAACGGTTTAACTGCAGTGGTGCTGTGCAGAGTTAATAAATTTATACGTGGTATGTAGCATGAAGAAAAACGGTTTTATTTCAGGTAAAACATGAGCCAGATTCATTTTCTGACTAGGTTGAATAGATAGTTTTGGCTAATTAACAGTAAACACGTCATAAAAACAAATTTAGAAGTCTAGATTTCTAGATGTTTTTACGGGTGTTGTAATTTATTCATACAAAACGTGAGTATTATTCAATACTGATACGTACTTAAAGTGCAATTTGCATAAACGGTTGTTGATATAATCAAAAAAAACATTGGTGAGCTTAGGTGTTTTATTAAGCTCTTTAAAAAGTAACTCACCGCCGCAGAGCATAACTATCCCTAACATAAGAAGAGACAAATGGAATGAGTGATTTAATAGTGTTGATTATATACTGCGCCATACTTGGCAGTGGTGTTGGCTTTTTAGCTGGCTTATTAGGAATAGGGGGTGGGCTGGTGATTGTGCCTATACTCAGCATGATATTACTGCACTTTAATGCTTTGCCACCTGAACAAGTAGTGGTGGTTGCCATTGCGACCTCACTGGCCTCTATTTTATTTACTTCGACCTCGTCGGCTATTGCACATCATAAAAATGGCAATGTACCCTGGGATATTGCACCTTGGGTTATGGCAGGCGTTGCCTTTGGTGCGCTTATTAGTGGCTTTATGGCTGCATTGTTACCCGAGCATGTAGTGCGCTTAGTGTTTGCTGTGAGTGTGGTGCTAATTGCACTCAAAATGATTTTTTCTGGTAAGAGTGATTCATCAGCCCCACGCCCGTTACCAAACAAAGGGTTACTGAGCGTTTTAACAACTATAACCGGTGGTTTGTCTGCGATGATTGGCATTGGTGGCGGGGCAGTATTAGTGCCGCTACTGACGTTTTTTTCTGTTGATATGAAAAAAGCCATAGGCTGCGCATCGGCCTCAGGTATTGTGATAGCGTTGTTTGGTTCAATGGGTTATATCAGCTCAGGCATCCAACTATTTAGCCTAAAAGAAGGATTTGCGGGCTTTGTGTATTTGCCCGCTTTATTGGGTATCGTATGCACCTCATGGTTTACCGCACCACTAGGCGCTAAAGCTACCCATTATTTACCAGTTTCAACCATAAAGAAAATATTTGCCGGCTTATTAATAATAATGGCAATAAATATGTTTACTCGATAAGGTTATTTAGTTCGGGTTAAATTATGAGCCTTAAAAAACGGCTCATACTTAAACCTTTAAAAGACGCGACGTAAAGTCGCTGCTACATTAAACCACCTATATCACATGTCTGTAGGCGGGAGTTTATCTCGCGCTTGTATTTTTAGAAGGATAAAAGATACTTTTAAGTTAAGGTAATTTAAAATAATATCAAAACGGCCTAACTAAAAGCTAAAACCTCCTCCAACCCATAGGAGGTTATTTGCTTAATTGAAGTATTGATATTCAAATTTAACTAATGAAGCGAAAATGGAAAATTTCACCAAACTATTAGCAGTTACACTTTATATATTTTCTTTGTCTGGCTGTACTTCAATTGGAAGTTACGTCATGTCAAACCCCGATATTTATCTTTCTGAAGCGGAGTTTATAAAAGCAAAACCTAGCGACATTGGCTTTGAAAAACATACATTTTGCTCTTTTAGTACCACTCAATGCATTACATATCTGACTGCTGAACCTTATCAAGCAGCTGAATTTTCGCAAGGGAGCTCTGTTTATTACAACCTTCATGCAACTGGTAATAATGTAGAAAATACAATTTCACACAGAATGACACCAGATACATTTAATCGTTTTGAAGGCACTGCTTTATTGCTTCATGGCTATGGGGGCAGTAAAGAAGCAATGATGGCTTCAGCTATCTATTTTAGAGCGCTTGGTATGAACGTTATTATTCCAGATCTTTTTGGCCATGGTGAATCAACTGAAGCATTTGTATTTGCAGCAAAAGAGCACGGCATTTTAAATGAACTGCTTGCTGAATCACTTTTAAATCAAACAAATAACCAGACTGTTGTAGTCGGCCATTCTATGGGAGCACTTACTGCAAGTAACTTATTATCATCAGAATATGTTGACGCTGCTATTTTACTTGCCCCAATGATGAGTTTTGACATTGCAGCTAAGGAGTACTTACCTTATAAATCGTCTTTGCTTAGTCATTTTTTTCATAGCGAGATTGATAATATTGTTAACCAAGCAATGTTTGAGGCAGGAGTAACCATTCAAGAAACAAATTTATTGCCTAAATTAACTGAGACTAAAAAGCCTGTATTGTTAATTAACTCAGATGTTGACTCTCTATCCCCCCCGGCTTACTTTTCATCAATACAAAATGAGTTAGTAAAAAAAATAACTTTTAATGCTCGCTCTCATTCAAGTTTAATGGTGTTTGATCGTGATGATGTTATCGAAATTGAAAACTGGCTAATAACATGGTGAACCTTCGCTATTTTAGATGACATTGAGTGTATAAGTCATTTTTTATTATTGTCGGGTTTCGTTGCACTCTACCCAACTTACGCTTTGTAAACCCCCATTACATTTTGATTAAAAAAGCCGCACACTAATAATTAGTGTGCGGCTTTAGTATTTTTCTTTTTTAAATTATTACTTTTTTAGTAAGTGCTTTTCAAAAAAGTCAGCCATCATAGTGTGGTAATGCAAAGTGGTGCCTTTGCCTTCACGCAAACTGTGTGAGCGGTTAGGGTATGAGAAAAACTCAAACTGTTTGTTGTGCTTTACAAGCTCGTCAATTAAACGCTCTGAGCCTTGGTAATGCACGTTATCATCACCTGTACCGTGAATAAGCAACAGCTTACCAGTTAGGTTTTTAGCAAAGGTAATCGGCGAGGTGTTGTCGTAACTCTCAGGATCGGTATTTGGGTTCCCCGCGTAACGCTCTTGGTAAATAGTGTCATATAAACGTATATCTGGCACCGGTGCTGAGGCAATTCCCACTGTGTATTTATCGCCGTGACGGAACAATAAGTTAAGCGTTGAACTACCGCCCCCTGAGTGTCCCCATACGCCAACGCGCTCAGTGTCTATTACATCCCAGCGTTTAGCCATAGCATCTAGGGCGTCTACTTGGTCTTGCACGGTAATTGAGCCAATTTTTTTATAAATCGATTTGCGCCAATTGCGGCCTTTGGGTGCACGCGTACCCCGGTTGTCAACCGATGCGACAATAAAGCCTTTTTGCGTTAGTAGCGATTTATATAAGTAGCTGTCGCCTTCAAAACGGTCTTGTACTGTTGAGCCCCACGGTTCGCCATAAACGTAAAAAACAATCGGATATTTTTTACTTTCATCCATACCAGCAGGAAACATAATATAGCCATCGAGCTCTGTGCCATCTTGCGCGTTAACTTTAAAAAACTCATGTGTAGGTAAGGTTTGCTTAGCAAGTTTTTCTTTTAGTACTTTATTTTCAACTAAGGTTTTTACATTGCTGTGATCGCTCACCTTAATGATTTCTTTAGTTGGTGGTGTGCCAAATTTAGAATACGTGTGCATCGCCCATGAGGCATCTTTTGACATGTAGTAGCTGTTTGAGCCTTCAAACTCTGCAGGGGTTACACGCACAGGTTTACTGCTGCCATCAAGGGGTGTGCTGTATAAATAGCGCTGACCAGGATCGTTTGGTGAGGCAATAAAATACATCACGTTTTTTTCTTCATTGATAGTGAGCATATCAACAATATCGTAATCGCCAGGCGTTAGATCAATAATGGTTTTGCCATCGCGCGATACACGATAAAGATGACGCCAACCATCGCGCTCGCTGTGCCAAATAAAAAACTTACCGTCTTTTGACCAATTGGCTTTATAAAACCATTCGATAAACGCGTCGTCTTTGTCTTCTAAAATTTTAGTCAGTTGCTGCTTTTGCCAATCAAATAACCACACTTTATTGTGGCTTTGCGGGCGGTTTAAATCTTGGATCATTAACTCATCCCCAGTGCCTGCCCAGCTGATGCGCGGAATGTAGCGATCGCGATTATCACCTTCAAGTTTGGCCCAGCGGGTTTGTTTGTCGCTAAGGCTTACCACGCCCACGCGCACGGCTGAATTAGTTTCACCCGCTTTAGGATACGGAAACGTTTTGAGGGTAGGGTAGAGCTCGTCGGTGTTGTTGATCATGGTAAAAAATTTAACGTCGCTGGTATCAAGCTGCCAATACGCTATTGATTTGTTGTCTGGGCTCCAACGAAAGCCATCAGCAATGGTGAACTCTTCTTCGTAAACCCAGTCAAAATTACCGTTTACAATGGTGGCGCTGCCATCTGTTGTAAGTGCAGTTACTTTGTTACTACCAACCGGTTGCATATAAATATTGTTATCGCGCACATAGGCTATTTTTGAGCTGTCTGGGGAGAACTTAGCAAACATTAGCTTTTTAGGTTCAGGTTGTTCGCCGCCAAGCTGCTGTAGTTTGTTAGTTTCTAAATTTAATAGCCAAAAATCACCACGACTACGAGAGCGCCAAACTTGCTCGCTATTGGTAAATACCATTAGCCATTTACCGTCTTTTGACCATTGATAGCTTTCGATTGCAAATGGCTCGTCTACATCTTCTGGTAGTAATTTTTCAAATTCAACCAGCACTTTACGGCCAGTACCATCGGCGTTGTAAAAAACAATGTCGTTGCCTTTTACGCCGTGTTCTTTTTCGTCATCAGCTTTACCAGCATCGTCTTTTTTATCTTTTTCGTTTTCACGCGCTTCAAGTACTGTGTAACCAGTGCCATCGTCTAACCATTTAAAGTATGTGCTGCGCTGCGCCTTAAAGTATTTATCTTTATAGATTTGTTCTAGCGAAAGTGGGGCGCTCATTTCGGTTGAGGCTGCAACCGATGCGCTATTGTTAGTTACAGAGCAACCTGATAAAGACAGTCCTGCCATTACGGACAGTACGAGCCCTGAGGCTTTAAGTAATTTCATGTGAGATCCTAAAATGGGTGTGTGCTTGTTGCTATTATTTTAAGGGTTGGGCAACACGCTTATTGGGTTCAACAAACGAATGTTTAACAGTGCTTACTTTAGCAAAGTTTGCGCTTAATATCAGAACGTTCATCGCAAGCATAGCTACATTAAACGCGAAGTTGCATGCAATATGCAATAAGTATGCGTCTTAATAAGCCGTGTAAAATATTAAGTTAAATTATAATAAGATTTCAGTAGTGCTGGCTCATTTAAGCTGACATTATTAATCCAATTCTAGCTGAGCTCGTTCAACACTCTCATTAGGTAACTCTTTTTGCACTGATACACCAAGCTCTTTAAATTCAGAAGCTTGCTTAATTAAATTACCTTTACCACGATATAACTGCGAGAATGCCTTGTCGTAACTTTCCTTTGCTTTATCTAGCTGTTTACCTACGCCTTCCATACTGGTTAAAAAGCCGTTGAGCTTGTTATAAAAACGCTCAGCTCTATTTGCTAGCTCTTTTGAATATTTAGTTTGCTCTTCAAAGCGCCAAAGCTGCTTAACAATATTTAAACTTGTAAGCAGCGTAGTAGGTGTAGCCACTAATATGTTTTTTTCAATTGCTTGTTGATAAATATCACTTTGATACTTAAGGGCCTCAACAAAGGCTGATTCTATTGGCACAAACATCACCACAACTTCTGGCGAGTTAATACCAGGTAATCGATCGTATGATTTACTAGCAAGCTCATTAATACGCGCTGTAACGGCGTTTACATGCTCTTTAATTGCTTGATTAGCATCTAACTCGTTTTCGGCATTTACATAACGGGTATAGGCGTTTAGCGATGTTTTAGCATCAATAACTAAGTGCCGCCCTTGCGGTAAGTATACAACTACATCGGGGCGCAATCGGCCATCTTCGGTGTTAAACGACACCTCTCGTTTGTAATCAACACCTGCGCGCAGGCCTGCGCTATCTAACACGTTCTCAAGCATTAACTCGCCCCAATTACCTTGGGTCTTTTTTTGCCCTTGTAACGCGTTACTGAGCTTATCTGCTTGATCAGTAATGGCTTGGCTTTTGGCCTGTAAATGCAGTAACTCGGTTTTAAGTGCGGTACGTTGTTTTATATCTTCAACGTGTATTGATTCCATTTTCTCTCTAAACCCTTTTAACTCACCTTGTACAGGTTTTAGTAGTTGCTCAATACTTTCTTGATTAAGGCTTTTAAAGCTTTGTGATTTTTCTTCTAAAATTTTGTTAGCTAGGTTTTCAAACTCTTTTTTGAGCATATTTTTACTTTGTTCAATTTGCGCAAGCTGTTCGGTAAAGTTTTGCTGTTTTTGCTCAAGCGTGGTGCGCATATTATTATATTCAACATCGCGTTGGTTGTATTGCTCGCGAAGCGCTGTTAATTCACCTTCAGCTTTACGCCAAAAGTGGTTGTATTGAATGCTTTGTTTTTCTTGTTCGCTAAACCGGGTTTTAAAATGCTGCGCCTCATCGCGCTGCTCTTGGTGAGTGTGCTCAAGCAGCTCATGATCTTCTAACAAGGTGGTGTGTTGTAGCACTTTATTATCAAATTGATTTTGTAAAATTGAAAGCTGCTGTTGTTGCTCGCTTATTTTGTGCTGTAATTTTTTGCGCAGCTGTACTGATACAACACCGTAAAATACAACGCCTAGAACAGCCCCAGCGCCTGCGCTTAACCAATCAATATTAGTGAGTATTTGAATAAACATAACAATAAACTTATAACATTTAGTGACATGCCATCATAACGAATAACTATCAATAGAAGTAGGGGAGCAAAGAAATACAGGCATAAAAAAAGCCAGTTCAAAACGAACTGACTTAATTATTACTAAAATTAGTAACTAAATAGGGGAATCAACATGAAAACCTGTATTAACTGCAATTAATCAACAAGCATAGTAGTAGACGCCCTATTTTTAATTAAGTTCATAAAAAATGAAAAATTTTAAAATAATATTTCAATGGTGAGTTTTAGGCATAAAAAAGCCAGTTCAAAACGAACTGGCTTAATCATTACTAAAATTAGTAACTAAATGGGGGAATCAACATGAAAACCTGTATTAACTGCAATTAATCAACAAGCATAATAGTAGACGCCCTATTTTTAATTAAGTTCATAAAAAATGAAAATTTTTTAAATAATATGAAAATAGTGAGTTTTAGGCATAAAAAAAGCCAGTTCAAAACGAACTGGCTTAATCATTACTAAAATTAGTAACTAAATAGGGAAATCAACATGAATACTTGTATTAACTGCAATTAATCAACAAGCATAATAGTAGACGCCCTATTTTTAATTAAGTTCATAAAAAATGAAAATTTTAAAATAATATTTCAATGGTAAGTTTTAGACA